>CAYYPT010000051.1:0-14746 GCA_964473625.1 uncultured bacterium
AAAATACCTCCCCGGAATTTTTCACAGTTTGAAATGAAGAGGTATAGTTAGTTTTTGTTATAAACTGAAGAATACAAATAAGACTCTCAAGAATAAGAGAAAACATAAGTAGTTTCCAGACTGTATAGAATTTTTCTTTGTTATTCAAACGATTTGCAATAATAAAATAAAAAATAAAAACTTTTAGATTTTGGATGATGCTGAACATACTAAGTGATATATCAGGAGTGTTGACAACGGAAATTATTTGGGCAGAGAGATAGCCAAATGCAGATATAGTAACAAAAGGATAAAAATGAATCTGTTTACTTTTGTCGGTCAACAATTCGTAACCCCATACTACTGTAAGAAACAGGATTGCGACATCGGTGAGACTCAGTATAACACCATTAAAACTTCCTATATATTCTCGATAAATTAAATGAACATTCAAATCCAGTGGTATCGAAAGAATAAGAAGAATCCAGATTAGTTTCCAAGGATCTCCTGTTAACTGTCCGTAAAGAGGCCATAAAAGAACCAAGCCAGCTACAAGGGATGCCGTAATTAACCATCTCGCCGGAGCAGCAGTTATAAAGATGATAAAGCATCCTAAAATAACTCCTGCTCCTACTATTAAAAGTAATTTCTGAATGTTTATAAGATAGTTCTTTGGCTCAACCATGATTATTTATTACTACATAAATTGTCAATAAGATTGTAGTATACCCTTTTATATTTTTCCCAGCTATGGTTGTTATTAAACTTTTCTCCATTTTCTGATAACCTTTTTCTTTTCTCTGGAGATTTGTAAAGTGTGAGAATCGCTTTTGCTAATTCCACTTCATTGCCGGGTTCAAAAAACATTACCATTGATTCATCAAAGTACGTCCTGGCCGCTTTTGTTCCTGAAACTACTAATGGAATGTTCATTATTAAATATTCCATTGCTTTTACGCTTAACGTTTCTCCAGCATATATCCCATTTCGTTTAGGATCTACGCCTACATCTGCTCTTTGAAGAAATTCAGCAATTTTGTCACTCGGTACTGTTTTTATAAAGTCAACATTTTCCAGAAGACCCATAGTCTCTGTTAATTTCATCAATTTTTCACGGTCCCGGCCATCACCAATAATCTGTAAGCGAATAGAAGGAACACTTTCTTTTACAATTTTCATTGCCTTAATAAGAATATCAACACCTGTTGGCTCTGCAAGATTGCCGTGGTAACTTAACATAAAAGAATTGCCTTTTAATTTCTTTAGACTTTTGTTTTTATGAAACAGACCCGGATGTGGGGCATTTAATATGACTGTACATTTTGAAGCAGAGACAGAACGCTCAATCAACCTTTTTCGCCAGATATCGGTTACGGTAATAAGATGGTCAGCATATCGTGCCGACATTTTCTCAACCAATTTCAATAACTTAACTACAATGTGATTTTCTCCTATAGAAAATTTTCGCATATAAAATTCTGGCACAACGTCATGAATATCAAGAATAACCTTGGCTCCCATAAGTTTGGGAATCAACGTACAGAATACACCAAAATCCGGAATGTTGTGAAAGTGAATCAGATCATATCTCTTCTTAAAATATAGTCTTGTACATGTAAAAGTAGAGAGAAGAAAAAACTTCATGATTTTCCTGAAATACGAAAATGCAGATTTCTCATCAAATTTTCTTGTTTGAATTCCATACACAGTTATATTATTCCATCTCATAGGGAAAAAATGCTTTCCATCTCCCAGACAAATCATATCAACACTGTCGCCTCTTTCCAGAAGAGACAGAGCATATCTGTAAACACGACTATCATAATAATGTGAATATGAAACCATACAAACTTTCATTCGGTAAGCTCCACTAATCTTTTTTTTAACATTCTCTTATATCTAAAATGTTCTACAGTTTTCCTAAAGGGCTTATTGTGGAAAAAGAGCTTTTCTACCCAATCCGTAGCAAAAAGAAATCCAAGCATTTTACCCAACAGGAAATATTTTTTGTATATTTTTTCTATACCTTTTCTTGTAATCCGTTTTTCTATCCTTCTTGCTTCTTTTAGTATCTGAATTCTGTCTTCCTTGCTGAGTTGTGGTGTTTCAAATACCGGAATATTCTCGTTTGCCGTAACAGAATTCAAATAAACCTCTGGTTCCTGTAAAAACCAATGGTTTTCTTTTACTATTTCAAAAAGCTCTGTACCGGGATATGGAATTGGGTTATTCATAATAACTCGCTTTATTGGATATTTCTGAACAACTCTGAAGGAATCTTCAATATCTTCCCTGGTTTCGTGCGGCATACCAATAACACAAAAAACTTTTACATCGAATCCCAATTCGCAGCTGTTTTTTATTGCCTTTTCGATCTGTTCAATAGTTTCACCTTTTTTGTTCATCTTCAGCATTTTATTGTTCCCCCCATCCACACCAAAGGCTATATAGTTAAACCCCGTTTTTCTCATTCTTGCAAGAAGCTCTCTTGTTACACGATCCGCTCGTAAACCATTTGAACAGCGAAACTCTGCATCTTTGATTCCTCTTCTTTCAATTTCATCACAAATTCCATAAACTCTCCTGTTAATAAAACTAAAATTATCATCATCAAAATTAAAAATACGATATCCCCTTTTGTACCAGTATTCGATTTCATCAACAACATGTTCTGGACTTCTCCATCGAAAATGTTTACTAATCAACTTATTAAGACAAAAAATGCATTCATAGGGACATCCCCGGCTGGAATAGAGAGGCATTTCATTAATATATTTCTTAAGTTCAAATTTCTCATATCTTGGGAAGGAAATTTGATCAAGATTCCGCTTAAGCGGCCGATTCCCATTGTAAATAATTTGATGGTCTTTCTTATGAATCAATCCTTTAATTTCTGTTTCGGATTTCTCGTCTTTGCAGAGCTCCACCAGCGTTTCTTCGCCTTCGTAGACAATACCGTAATCGATAGATGGGCATTCCTCAAGAACTTTCTCCTGTAAAACTGTAACATGAGGACCGCCAACAACTGTTTTCATGTTAGGATATAAGTTTTTGATATTTCTAATAAGTTCGTAGGATTTCTTGTATAAGAGGGAAACCAGACTTATACCTATCAGTTGGGGACCAAAACTTTCTATTTTTTTCACTAAGTGTTTAAACTTATATCCCAGTCGCATATCCAGGACATCATATTCAATATTACTGTCCAGTAGCGCTTGTGCCAAATATCCCAGATTCTGCGGTGGACGTGCTGCTCCTAAATAACTTGAAGATGGTGGGCTTACCAATAAAACTTTGCTAAAACGCATTTCTTACTCCTGTCAATATCTTTGATTAATTGTTGCAAGAACAGTAACCCCGGCGGTTACTTCGGCATTTTCTCGGATATTAATTTTTATTTCATCGAGTTTGGGAATAACTAGATCCACTTGAGATCCGAATTTTATCATGCCTATTCTTTGGCCAATTTCTATTACATCCTCTTCTTTAACATAGGAAACAATTCTTCTCACCACACGCGAAGCAATTTGTACTACACCAATTTGGAATCCATTACTGTCTATGATTGTTGTAAGACGTTCGTTTTTAAATATTGATTCGATCTTTCTTAAAGAAAGGAATTTTCCACTAGTGTACTTTTGAAAAACAATTTTTCCACCTACTGGTGCTCTGTTTACATGAACGTCAAAAACACTCATTTCTATTCCTATAAGAAATGCGCCATCATTAAGTAAATTCGTTTTTGTAATCTCTTTTAATTGGAAACGGTTTTTTTTCTTTGTAGAAAACGGAACTTCTCCTTTTTCAATTTTCTTAATATATCGAATCGTTCCATCTGCAGGTGAAAGAATGACATTATTTTTGACAGGAGGAATTCTTTCCGGATCACGATAGAATCTTTGAATTACTATGAGAATGGTCATAAATATGATAAAAACAAATTCTACGATCAGTAAATGAAATATGTTTAAATTAGAAAAATAATAATGAATGCCATTGATAAAAAAAACAGTTAGCACGCCAATGGCTGTACCTATTATCAAGCCTCTTTTAATTTTTAACTTACATTTTACTGAAAAGGCATAAAAGAAAAAAATAGCTCCAAGAAAACTTGTAAGTATAAGTTTTAGCTCCATTTTTCAAAAACCTCTTTTTTTCCACAAATAAGGGAGTCGCATCAATTCCCCGAAAAATGGTAACGGGTCAGAAAATGAAAAAACAGCAAATTCATTAATCCCTTTAAGGGATTCTAAATACGAGAATAGTCCAAGTTTTCCCTTAAAAATTTCAGAAAGAGCAGTAGGTATATCCGTTACCAGACGTATCCACTTAATGCCGGTCTTGAAAGATTTTATTTTAAGCTCTTTGCCCATCATATCAAGATAAACTAAATAAGGTAAGTTTACACCTGCACGTACTGCTATTGTGTGCCAGCCCCATATTCTTGGATTAACTTCGAGAAATTTAAATTTTCCATCCCTGGAATCTTGAATGAACTCTACTTCACATAAGCCATAGTAGTTTATAGTAGATAGAAAACGTGTGCCAAGAATTTCAAGTTCTGGAATGTTTACAGTTTTAACAAATGTGCTGGCATGGCCAAAATCCATGGGATGCTGTCTTATACGTTGGGCAATTACTTTTCCCAGTACCTTTTTATTTTTAAAAAACGGACAAAACGAGTAAAGATGATTTGCTACGTCCGGAATTCGCTCCTGGATAAGAATATCTGATGGTTGAATTATTTCAATAGCTTTCTTATACATAACTTTAAGTTCATCATAATTTCTTGCCAGAAGAACTTTTTTGCCTGTCTTTCTGAAGAAATCTCTCATTACGGCTGGTTTAATAATCACAGGGAATGATAGCTCAAAAGTGGATAAATCTTCTATCTTTTCAGGATAAAATGTTTGTGGAATGGGAAGTCCGAGTTTTTCAGCAGTGGGATAACTTAATTTTTTATTGTAAACATATTTTACCACATCCCATTCTGGGGTAGTTACCCGAAATATCTTCTCAAGCTCTTCTCGATGTTTTGAAAGAAAAAAAACCGTTTCATCATCTGTGGGGAAAAGAACCCATCCATCCAATCCTCTTTTCGTTCCTAACTGAATAAGAAATTCTAAGAAGTTTCTCTCATCTAACACACTGGGCGAATAGAAAAACTTTTCCACATACCGAGAAAATCTGCCAGCACTGGGCTCGGTATCTACCAATACAACTCTTACTCCCTGAGTCGCCAGCGCTCTCACCAATCCCAATCCCTGGAAATGTCCTCCGATAACAATTGCGCCCTGTTTATATTTCAAAATAAACCCCTCATTGCAGAAAACAGGAGCAGAATCAGTTTCCTATACACTCGATTCTGCTCCAGACAAAATATATTTGTTTGTTTTTATCCTATTTTTTATTATCTAATTATTTATCAACGTCCATCATTTCAGCATAAGTATTATAATAATCTTTATACCCATAATAATCAGGTCCTCTAACTCCAGTCACAACAGTTCCCAATATTTCTGCCTTAACATCTCTCAAAATATCCATTGATCTTTTAATTCCTTCGCGTGATGTTTTCCCTATTTTTGTGATAAGAATAACACCGTCTACCAATGCTGCTAAAACTGCTGCATCGGTGACTGGTAACAAAGGAGGACTATCAAACAAAACAATCCCGTATTCTTTTTTTATTTCTTCAATGAAAGACCACATGAGTTTTGAACTAAGAATCTCAGAAGCATTCTTCACTCCTACACCTGCCGGGATTAAATAGAGACCATTTACAGTAGTTTCCCTGACTGCCTCACGCCAGTTTATTTCGCGTGCCAGATAATTTGTTAATCCTACTTTTCTGTGCGAACCCGTGAAAAGGACATCCAAAATTGGCCTTCTTAGGTCACTATCTACTAAAAGAGTTTTTAGCCCTTTTTGTGCCATTGTAATGGCCAGATTCGCTGTGGTAGTCGACTTACCTTCCCAGGGACCAGGGCTGGTTAGCAAAATCGTTTTCTTTCGTTTTGGGGCGCGATTGTTAAAATAAATCGAAGTTCTTATTGCTCTATAAGCTTCAGAGATAGTAGAATAACTTTTTTTATGCGTAATGAGATAAGGAAAAACTTCTTTAGCACGAATTATATTCCAATTTTTTTGATGCTTACGAGGAAGAATAGGCAACTTATCTTTTTTGATTGAAGGGATAGTACCAAGTACTTTAAGTCCCATTTCTTCTAAATCTTCTTTTTTCTTGATCGAGTCTTCAAAATATTCTCTACCATAAGCAAACGCAATCCCCAGCAACAATCCAAAAAAAGCTCCAAGAAAAAGATTTAAATAAACTTTGGGACTGACAGGACTTACAGGTGGCTCTGCCATGTCTACGACTCGAACAATGCTTATCTGTCCCGCCTCCTTAATTCTTGCCTCTTCGTACTTTTCCCTGAGCATAACATAAATTTTTGTATTCACCTGAACATCTCTTTCTAAACGAGCAAGTTCCAAGCTTTTGTCCGGTAATGTTTCTAATTTCCGATTATAATCATTGATGATAGATTTTAAAGCTTTTAGTTTAGCATTTAAAGATTCTCGGGTAGTTTTCAATTCAAGAATTTGTGTAATGAGATTCTCTGATTGTCCGAGCGGATTTATACTGCTTAAGTCACTCTGGACTAATTTCTTTGTCTCTTCAACAATTTTTTTCTTTATTCCAGAAAGCCGGTTTTCCATTTGCGCAAGTTTAATATCTCCTTTGCTCGTATACCCGGCTCCTATTAGCTGAGCTTCATAAGCAGCTTTTTCTGCTTCTAATTTTGCCATATCTTTTTGTAACTGGTCAAGAACAGGATTTGAAAGTTTGACCATATCTTCGACAAGATTTTTTTTGTTCTCGTCCAATCGACTTTTTAAGTAATTGAGCTGTTTTTCTACAGACTCCCGATCTGTTTTTGTTTTGTTGTACAGAGATTCAAAACTCGACAGTTGTACCACAAGCTGTTCAGTCTCAGTGGAAAGTGATACAACTTTTTTCTGTTTTTTATACTCAGCCAGACGTTCCTCTGAAACTGTAAGTTTTTTCTCTACTTCCTGTAGTTTGGCTTTAAGAAAATTTTTAGTCTGTACAACTTCACCCCTTGTATCGGAAAGATTATAATCCTGATAAGCGCTAACCCAGGTGTTTACTATGTAGGCAGCTTCCCAGGGCGTGGGAGCTCTACCTTTTAGCTCTATAATATCTGTATCTCGCCCATAAGAAACTTTGGTTTGTCCTCTGAATTTTTCTATAACTTCCTGGAAAGAAGGTTTATTAAAAGCTTTCTTTTTCTTCTTCAAAAAGGGGAAAATTTTCTCACGGAGCGAAGGTGTGTTTTGTAAGGAATTTCCCAGAATACTGAGAGAATCTTTATAAGTTGATTCCTCTAACTTTCTTATTACGCTAGCCGCAAGTTTTCTACTTTTTAACACAGCAACTTCGTTCTTTACCCGGTATTTCTGTAATAGAGCATTGGGAACGCCAAACAAATCTCCCTGTAATCCCTGTCCTTCTCTGATAGAAAGTATTGCCGATGCTTCATAAACAGGTTTTGAAGTCAGCGTTAAAAAAGTTACTGTTAGAACAACGCTAAAAAAAGAAATTAAAATAAGTCCCCAGCTGCGACGCAGAGGCCAGATAATTTCTCTCAAATTAATAGGATTTAAGTTATTTCTACTATTCACGGAATCTTTCCCAATAATCCCAGACGTCTACATAATCAATATCCCCACTTATGGCCAGACTACACTTTGCCCCCGCTGGCCACCGCCAGAAACGGATCAGTGGGAATTTGTTTTTTTCTATAAATTTGAGGATTCTTTCTTTCCATCCTTTATCGGAATTGGCTTTGTGCCCCAGAAAAATATTACATTCGTGTGGGTTGCTGGTTATCTGATAGACAAATCCCTCTGTTTTCAAGAAATTAACTACCTCAGCTGCAGTTGCAGGAGAAAGCCCAATTACAGGTTTTCTAGGGCTTTCTATTTCCCACACTCTTCTTTTTATTATTTTATCTTTCTGAAGAACTGTCGCTCGATCAGTACAATTAGCTGTTATTTTGTAACGCGTATTAGAAATTCTTTCTATATTGAAATTAAACTTTTCCCTCTCCATCCACCAATTAGCGATTTCTCCTATAGGAGCAATCCAGACATCTCCCCAGCTTTTTGATAACCTTAAAATTTTTTCTAATGCGTTTTTGTACCACCAGAACCGTTCTGGATGTACCTGAAGAACGAGAAGTTCACCGTTTTCGTGAACGCTGGATAACATCCTTCTCCAGATTTTTGCAATACTTTTTGTATCTCTTAAACCCAATCGTTCAATTAAAATATCATCATCTGGTACAGAAACAGGTATTTCCACAATATTTTTTCGTATACATGGAAGAGTAGCATATTTACCCGCATCTGCTGCCTGATAGGTTTTTAATATCTTCTGATAAGCTGCCCACCCTTTTTTACCAACAATCTCTGGGTTTAGCGAATCCCATGATATTACTTTGCTACTATCCCATTTAAATCCTGCGGCTTCCAATAGGTCAATTTTTTCCTCACTTTGCCTGAGATAAGGAAAACGGTAACCAAAGTAATTAATGTTGTACTGTTGAAATATCTTAGCCGCATTTTTAAAATGAATACGTACTATATCAGATTTTAACAATGTGTAATCTACGTGTTTATAGCCATGAACTGCTAGTTCCACCCCCATAGCCTGAACTTTCTGGAAAAGCGAAGGATGTCTTTTAACAACAGAAGCTGTTACAGGCAAAGTAGGCGTAACGTCATATTTTTTGACCAGGCGGATAAATTCGAAGAGTGTACGGGTAAACTGCTGAGAATCAAATCCGTAACGTACAAAAAATGTGTAGAACCGGCTGAAAGCACTATCTACAGTCCTGGTTTTAAATCGTTCTGTTAAAAGAAAAAATGAATTTATCAGGCTTATATTTTTTGCCTGTTGATCTTTATTTCGAGACACTTTCTATCCTTCGCATTCGTAAAGGTGTTTTTCGATACCGAACTTTTCCATTTAAAGTACGCAGCCAATCGTAGGTTTTTTCTAAGCCTTTTGTCAGGGCGGTATTAGGAACCCATCGTAGAACGCGCCGAATTTTTTCAATATTGAGTACCCGTCGTCTTATGTTATCAATATCTCTTTTATCAATATATACGGGAGAAACAGTGGTATCTACCAATTCCATTATGTAATAAACCAATTCATTAATACTTGTTTCTTTACCAGAGCCCACGTTAAAAACTTCCCCTTCGGCTTTGGGATTCAAGGCAGCGAGAAGGGTAGCCTCAACCACATCATCCACATAGGTAAAATCTCTTGTTTGTTCGCCGTCTCCATGAATATGGGGAGCTTGCCCATTCATTATTCTATCGAAAAACTTTGAGATTACACCGCAGTAAGGATTTAAAGGCGACTGATTAATTCCATATACATTAGAATAACGAAGTATAACAACAGGCACTCCATACGATTCATAAAACGCAGATGAGTAACTCTCCCCTGATAGTTTACTTGCTGCGTACGGATTTAGAGTGCTTAAATGATCATCCTCGTTAATGGGTAAATATCTGGGGTTTCCGTAAACAGATGCCGAAGAAGTATATACCACCCGTTCGACTCCGTAGTTTTTGGCAGCAAGAAGTACATTAAAAGTACCGCCGCCATTTACCTGAAAATCAAGAAGAGGTGAACTTGTAGAAACGATAATATTTCTTACCGCAAGGTTAAAAACAATTTCTGATTTTTTAACAAGTTCAGCAACAAGATCATAATCTGTAACCGATCCTTCAACAAATTTAATTTCCTTAAGAAAAGCAATGTTCTCTTTCCGGCCTGTAAAAAGATCGTCCAAAACTGTAACAACTGCACCTTCTTTTACCAGTTGGTTAACAAGATTAGAGCCAACAAATCCTGCACCACCGGTAACTAAAACTTTTTTATTCCTGAATCGCATACACATCCTCCAGGTTACTAACGGGCATCTTTCATAGAAAGAACAAAAGGTATAGTTCTTAAAATAATACGTATATCCAAAATAAGATTCCAATTATCGACATACCACAAATCGTAAAGAATTGCTTCTTCATAATTTTTTGGAGTACATCGTAAGTTCAATTTCGACCAGCCCGTAAGGCCGGGTTTAACATCAAGACGTCGTTTATACCATTCCTTATATTCTTTTACTTCATACACAGGATGAGGACGCGGTCCCACCAGACTCATGTCCCCTTTTAATATATTTAAAAGCTGCGGCAACTCGTCCAGGCTAGTTGTCCTGAGAAATCGCCCTACTTTTGTAGTTTTGCTATCTACATAAGCGATATAGTTCGTTAATAAATCAATTTTTCTTTCAGCTTTGTTCCCTTCCTTCAACAAATATTGGACATACTTTCTGTGTTCCTCCTCAGAAGTTTCATATTTCATAGTTCTAAATTTCCAGAGTAAAAAGATATTTCCATGGTATCCAACACGTTCTTGCTTAAAAAATACAGGTCCTCTCGAGGAAATTTTGATAGCAGCAACAATAAACAAAAAAAGCGGCCAGGAAATACATATAAGTAAACCTGATACCAATATATCAATCCCTCTTTTGGCAATTTTTTGTCCATTTTCCAAAAGGCTTTCACCAAATTTTCTCCGGACCAATTTTTTTTCACTCAGAACTACATCACCAAAGGATGCAACTATTTCTTCTTCTATCGAAGACCCAAAAAATCGAATTAACTTCGACAGCACTATATATGCTCCTAACAGACATTTAAAATTTGCGAGGGAACTTAAAGAAAAAAAATCGTACCATGGGAAACATCCCTACTCAGTTTTGTTTACTACCACGATCAAAAACAGATAGGAGCATTTTTTATTTTGATATTACCTTTTCTGATAATATTTTTCAAAACCTTAAAACCGCTCCTTTCTTTCCGTTCCCCTTATATAATTTTAGAAATATGTAAAAAGAGTGCAAGAATTGTGACAGAAATATAATTTATGTGAAGGAAATTTTATAGCCAGAATTCATCCTGGTTTTCAAGCAAATCTATATCCTAAACCATGAATTGTCTGGATATATTTGGACGGTTGGTCTTCTTCACCTAATTTCTCTCGTAACCGTTTAACGTGAACATCTACAGTGCGATCAGTTACATATGTATTTTCGCCCCAAACCTTATCCAGTATTTCCTCTCGCGTGAACACATAATCTCTTCTTGATGCCAACAAATAAAGAAGCTTAAATTGCGTATAAGTAAGATCAAGCAATTTTTTGCCTTTACGCACCTCATGAGTGTCAAGATTTATTTCAATATCTTTAACTTTTAACTTACGGGGTGAATGATCTACAAGATCAATGCGCCGGACTAACGCCTTGACTTTTGCTACTAACTCTTCAATTTCAGGCGGCTGTGGAAAACAATCATCCGCTCCTTCTTCTATCGCATGGATTTTTTCTTCTGCATTTTTAGTTTTAGAAAGAAGAATCAAACCAGTTTTTCTAAACTTTTCCCTGAGAGTTTTAATAGTTTCTCTCAACCTGGCCTCCGAAGGATCCCATTCCATTACTACAGCATGTGGGCTTTCTTCGCTGAAAAGGGAAATGATACGAGCGGGATCATTAATGCGAACAACACTGAAATTCGCAGTTACAAATGCTCGTTCAATTCTGTCGCCGATTTTTGAAGAAGTGGTTACTAAAACTACTTTTTTCTGGTCCATTCTTTATCCCCATAACTAAATTTCACAACTTTGTTTCTTCTGACAACAAAATTAGAAACTTACCATTAAAATTTATTAGCAATTGCTGTACCAGAAAAAATGGGGCTTATTTAACTATTTAATATAGCTGAAGTTATAGAAAGTTTAATATTTGAAATTTCTTTAATATTTCTTACGGAGGGGAAAAGATTTCCTTCTCGAAGTAGGAACTTTTTTCAATTCCTTAACAATTCATTTTGTATTCATTGAACTGCGCCGCCTCGGTGTCGTTTTTAAAACCAGACAACATATGGAATATTCACTTGATTTCGTGGGTTACTTTTAGTACATTTATCAGTCACTTGAAATTACCTCCTGATTATTATTTTTGTATATTTCTAACTTTCTTTAATATAATAACTTTTGGGGTTACTGTTATTCGGGCGCGAACACCGCATCCACACGGTCTCCTCCGATTCGCCAAAAAGAAAAAAACAGCGAATCTACGGAGCCAGTGATGGTGACATTATAAACCTGATATTTTAATAGGTAATCTAGCTTACTAATTTAAATATAACGAGGAGAAGAAAAGAATGAGAAAATATACAAAAAAAGTAAATTATATTGTGCCCTTACTTCTTATTGTTGTAACGGTCCTTTTTCATTCAGTTTGTGGTTTGAAGCAATCGTCAGAAATTAAAAACAAAATAATAAAGAAAATCCCATTTGAAGTAAATCAAGCCGTTGCTGTAGATAAAAAGTATTATTATGCAATAAGCAACATAAAAATTGTAAAGTGTGATAAAAAAACAAATAAAGTAATTGCCACCTGGGAAGCAGACACAACTGAAAAAAAATATAAGCATTTTCATCACTTGAATAGCGGAACTGTTATTGATGGAAAGTTATATTGTGCACACTCAAGATACGATATTGACCCAAATGATAATACAGTTGAAATATGGAACGTTGAAGGCAAATTGTTAGAACACGAACAAACAATTCATATGCCGAGAAAATATGGATCATTAACTTGGATTGATCAACATCCCGATGGAACCTGGTGGATGTGCTATGCTGTCTATGGAGAAGGCGAAAACCATAAGACTAAGCTAGTGAAATATCAATATTTGAATAATAAGTTTGTTGAAGTAGAAAATTGGGGGTTCCCAAAAGAAGTTGTCAATAATTGGGAAGATATGAGTTGCTCGGGAGGATCATGGGGGCCTGATGGGTTACTTTATACGACAGGTCATGATTATCCTCGAGCATATGTTTTGCGGATAGATGATACAAATAATTTGAGCTTAGTAAGAATTGAAAAAGAAGTAGGTTTTTTTGGTCAGGGAATTGCTTGGGATAGATATTCAAAAAAGCCTATCCTTTGGGGAATAGAAAGAAACAAAAACATAACACAAACATACATTCCACAAAAGTGACACTTTATAACCATCAGCTAAGTGGACTCAAATACTCACTATTTTTTGAGGTTTTAAAATTTTGTGGAATCACTTCTGTCGGTTGAATGTAATTTGGCATTTGAATCCACCTGGTTAGTTAAACGTTAGAGTATAAGAATGAATCAAACGAACTTCCTTTTGACAATTGGAACAAACTGGCAAGTATCTTTGATTCGGTTATTGCTCTGCAGGGGCTTTTGCCTCTGCGGAGCTTAAACTGCTTATGGTAATTTGCAACTATCTGGTTATTGACTTCTCAAAGAATTATTTTACAAATGATTGTAGCTTTTCACAGCGGCGATTAAAATGGATAAAGTAAAAGATTACGATGATCTTTATTTTGGATCTTTGAACTGCGACGTCTCGGTGTCATTTTTAAAACTAAACAACATGTTGCCGCAATCTATAAAAAGAGAATACCTATATTTTTCGTAGAGAAAATATAAATATAGAAGGTTTTTCATTTTTTGCTTGACATTTCAATAATTGTTTATTAAACTAAATTAGTTAATTTAGTCATTTGTTAATTACCATCCTCTCCCCTATTTTCATCATATATACTGCAGCTTGGTTTGGGTGGGAGAATTCCTTGGCGAGAGTGTCGGATTGTGTCATGGTTTTACCCAGTGATAAAAGAGAGCCCAGATTATTAGATCAGGTGCGGTTTACACTTCAAGTGACGCTTAATTTAGATCCGGCGGTTCTTTTTCTGTTATTCGGCTCCAAACCACAGCATCCACATGGTTTCCTTAGGTTCACCGAAAGGGGAAAAATGGTAGATTTACGGAGTTGGTAGTGGTGAGATTGTGTGTAAAATTTGAAAAAAGGATAGTCTCTAAAATGAGAAATAAACGCAATTGAAGAAGGAATTACCAAACAAGCAAGCTGTCATACTTTCAGACACTCTTTTGCCACTCATCTTCTTGAATCAGGTTACAATATTAGAACAATACAGGAATTATTAGGACATTTACCCCCTGAGATTAATTATATTATCATCTAAAAAGGACAGATACTATGAGAAAATACTTTTACTTTTATGTCCTTCAATCAGAAAAGGATCATACTTTTTATGTAGGATTCACTGCTGATTTAACCAAACGTCTTCAACAACATAACAATGGAAAAGTAGTATCACCAAAAAATAGAATTCCATTTGAATTAGTTTATTGGGAAGGTTGCATATCGCAACTAGATGCCACTAAAAGAGAAAAATATCTAAAAACAGCATAGGGAAAGAGGTATATTAAAAATCGTTTAAAAAATTATCTCACGGGGTGAAGATGGTAAAACAACTATGATTTATACTCATGTGATTAATCAAGGCGGAAAGGGTGTAAGAAGTCCTGCTGAATTTTAGTTTAGGTTGCCAATATAAGCAACATATACAAAAAGAAAAATAATGAGAAAATGTGATTAAGATTATGAATAATAAACAGTTAACAATTAACGAGCGACATGGATTAATTGGTCAAGAAGAGCAACCTTTGTTTTTTTCATTTGTACACCTAATATTATGTTGAACGAAACCGCTTTGCGGCAGTAGAGATCACGGGAATGATCTGGTAAAAAG
>CAYYPT010000052.1:0-14737 GCA_964473625.1 uncultured bacterium
CTCCGGCCTTAAATATTTCTCAAAATACTCCATTGAAAGTTTTCTCAGATGCTTTCCTCCAGCACCGCCAATACCGTGCCGCTGCTCGGGGTAAAGCATTAAATCAAATTCCTTGTCTGCTTCAATCAATTTCTCAACAAGCTGGATTGTGTTTGCAGGATGTACATTATTGTCAACAGTACCATGAACTAAAAGAAGCTTACCCCTCAAATTCTTAGCATAGTTAAGAGCCGAACCTTTATCATATCCATCAGGATTATCCTGAGGCCTCTGCATGTAGCGTTCTGTGTAGATTGTATCATAGTTGCGCCAATCTGTTACAGAAGAACGAGCCACACCAACTTTGTAAACATCTGGAGCCTTCAGCAGTGCCATACATGTCATATATCCACCATAGGAACCGCCTGTTATCCCGACACGTGTTGAATCGATATAAGGTCTCTGTTCAAGATACTTTACCCCTGCCACCTGATCAGCCAGATCAACCTGACCAAGCTTGAGATAGGTAGCGGTCTCAAAAGCCTTACCTCTACCTGGAGTTCCACGATTGTCCATTTGAAATACGATATAACCAAGCTGGGCAACAGCCTGAAAATAACTGTTGTTATAGAATCTGTTCCTGATAATCTTAAAATGAGGCCCACCATAAACATAAACTAAAAGGGGATATTTTTTATTCGGATCAAAATCAGCCGGTTTGAAAAGAATCCCATTAAGGTCGGTCTTATGATCTTGAGCTTTGAAAGTAAGAAACTCAACAGGCTGTAGCTTAAGTTTATCAAGCTTCTCAGCATTTGCTTTGCTTACTATCCTTAACACAGTTCCATCGCCTGAACAAAGTGTGGTTCGAGGCGGCGTTGAGAAAGAAGAATAAGAATCAAAGAAATATTTTCCTCCCGGTGCGAGATTAATCCAGTGATTCCCTTTTTTTGATGTAAGTCTCTTGAAACCTTTACCACTCAATCCAACACGGAAAAGATGTCTTTCCAGACCATTGTTCACATACCCTGCAAAATAGACCCATCCGTTCTTTTCATCAACATCCAGGATAGAAGCCACCGGCAGGTTGACAGTTGTTAGCTGCCGGATCAAAGTGCCGTCCATACTGTAAAGATATATTTGTCTCCACCCAGTGCGCTCAGAAGTCCAGAGAAAATGTTTGTTATCTCTAAGAAATCTCAGATCAAAACTCAAATTGATAAAACATTTTTCTTCATCCCGAAGTATCAGCTTGGTTTTCCCAGTTTGGGGATCAGTATTGAGGAGTTCAAGAACGTTCTGTCTGCGATTCAAACGCTGGAAGGTAAAACCTCTTCCGTCAGGCAGCCACTTACCACGAACAATATAAACATCTTTATCTGGACCTGTATCCACATCTATTATTTTTCCTGTTCTAATATCTACAATGTGCAGCGTGACAACAGGATTAGCATCACCCGCTTTGGGATAACGTTCTAGCTCCAATTCTCCCCGTGGGGTCAGTTCGTGTACCAGAGGATATTGTGTGACAGGTCTTTCATCAAAACGCATGAAAGCAATCTTATTATTATCAGGCGACCACCAGAAGGTTTCATTCTGATCAAGTTCTTCAGGATAAACCCAATCAGGTCGGCCGTTCATAAGTTCTTCGCGGCCGCCTTCTGTTAATCGTGTTTCTTTACCAGAATCCAAATCCAAACAGTAAAGGTCGTACCCTTTAACGTATGCCAGTTTAGTCCAATCAGGAGAAAGTTTTGGCCTTGGCCCATCAAACTTAACAGGTTTAAACTGCTTCATCTTATTGCTATCGAGATCGTAGATGATTAACCCTTTGGATAAAGCACCAAATGATATTTTCTTGCCGTCTGGTGAAAACTTGAACGACATAAATGGAAGATGTTTTTTAGATTTTCCTGTCAGCTCTTTGTATGCAGCCTTTACTCGATCAACATTAAAAAATCTGCTTTTTTCTCCAGTAACTGGATCAACTCTCATGAAAAATTTTCTTTTCGTCACAGAATCACGCTCGGAGACTATATAACCACTTCCATTGGGCAGCCATGTAACTCGTGGAGCGTAGCCACCTGTAACTAAACCCCCTTTTATTATTAGATTATAAAGTTTCTTCCCCCTCGGCACTTCCTGAGCAGAAACAGAACCAATTATCAGAATAATAAAAACGAAAATATTTGATAAAATAAAGTTGCGTTTATTCATGGTATGTGTCTCCTTTGGGATTTGGATTTTGATATTTAGCGGCATCATATAAACACTACCCGCTTATGCCGTTTCTTTCCTGCCTGTAAAATCAATGCTCCATCCTGAAGATCATCCGGTGTAAGTTCAATATCCACACCGGCAATCTTTCTCTTATTTAAATAGGCTCCACCCTGCTGAATCAGCCTTCTTGCTTCACTATTTGTGGAGCATAGCCCACTCTCAACAAACAACTTAACTATCCAGAGTCCTTCTTCCAATCGAGACATTGGGAATTCAATTGTTGGCATTCCACTTTCTTCCCCTGCCTCTACTTCAACAATATCTGAAGAAGTCTTTACTTTACCATCTGGATCACTCAGACCAAATTGTCTGACAGCGGCAGTGTACACTTTAATAGCCTCTTCCCTTCCGTGAGCCAGTTTAGTTACTTCGTAGGCCAGAATCTCTTTCGCCCGATTAATCAAAGGTTCCTTTAAATTTCCCAGGTAGTTCACTTCTTCCATCGGAAGAAAAGTAAAAAACCCAAGGCATCTTGCGACATCCCTATCATCCACATTCCGCCAGAACTGGTAGAAATCATATGTAGAAGTCTTTTTTTTATCCAGCCAGACTGCACCAGAAGCTGTTTTCCCAAATTTTTCTCCGTTAGCATTTAACAAAAGCGGAAAGGTCATTCCAAAAACTTGTTTATTGATCATTCTACGGGTAAGATCTACCCCTGCCACAATGTTCCCCCATTGATCCTGACCTCCCATTTGAAGTTCACAATCCCAATCTCGTGCAAGAATATAAAAGTCGTAAGCCTGAAGCAACATATAGTTGAACTCAATGAACGACAAACCGCTTTCCAGTCGCATGCGATAGCTTTCTGCTGTAAGCATTCGGTTTACACTGAAATGTTTACCAATATCCCTCAAAAATTCTATATAATTAAGAGGAACCAACCAATCAGCATTATTTAACACAAGAGCTTTCCCTTTATCAAATGAGAGATACCTGGAAAGCTGCTTTTTGATACTTTCACCAAATTTATTGATCCTGTCCCGGCTGAGCATCTTTCGCATCTCTGTTTTACCGCTGGGATCACCTACCAATGTAGTTCCACCTCCTATAAGAGCAATCGGCCTGTGTCCAAAATTCTGCATATGAACCATGGCCATAATGGGAACAAGACTACCCACATGAAGGGAATCTGCCGTGGCATCAAATCCTACATAACTGGTCACTTTTTTACTTCCAAGTAGATGTTCCAGCTTTTCGTCATCTGTAGTCTGATAAATAAATCCTCTTTTCTTCAGAATGTGATATACATTTTCTGTCATACTATTCTCCGTCTATCGTCTTTTTCTAAATGCCCTTTCAATTTCTCTATTAGAATCTCGTTTAGCAATATCGGCTCGTTTATCATAGAACTTCTTACCCCTGGCCAGGGCAAGCTCAACCTTTGCTTTCCCATTTTTAAAATAAACTCTTAAAGGAATGAGAGTTAATCCTCTCTCTTCTACCCGTCCTTGAAGTTTTAGAATTTCTTTTTTATGAAGAAGAAGTTTCCGCGGCCTGAGAGGCGGCTGATTATAAATAGAACCTTTTTCATAAGGACTGATGTGAAATTGGTAGAGAACAATTTCTCCACCCTCTACACGAGCATAGCTGTCTTTCAAATTTGCTTTCCCTGCACGAAGAGATTTTACTTCGGTCCCGCGAAGTACAATTCCCGCCTCCCAGGTGTCAAGAATGTGATACTCGTGCCGGGCTTTACGATTTTGTGTAACAACTTTAAACGACAATCTACCTTACCTGTCTACCGTATTAATTTAAAATTAGCTTCGCTGGTTTCAGAAATAGTCCCCTCCTGATTGTAAACACCAGAAAGCTTAATAATTCCATCCATAGAAATACTGATTTTTTTGGAAACAATAATCCCTTTTTCTATATCAAAAAGAATTTCTATTTTACCATCTCCTTCTCCATTGAAGGAAAATTCTCCACCCATTCCAGAACCTTTTTGAACTACATTAAATTCCAATTTCCCGCTTATCTGAGCGCATCTGGAGCCTTTTTTCTTTACAATCTTTTTTAATTTATAGTTTCCTGTGGTCTCAACAATAGTTGTTTTACCCGCTTCTTTTGTAGTATCAATAGTAGTAAGCTGCCACTGATCACCAACTCCAACAGAACGTTCAGGAAGCTCTACAAAAAACTCCTTCAGGGTTTTGCCAAAATTCTCTCCTGCTTGATCTGAAGGAACCAACTGGATCCGGGGCAGTAAATCAAAACCAATAATTTTCTTTATTCTGCCTTTCTGATCAGCAACTATGGTTATACTTTTCCCTATCAGGATATCCGTATTAGGATAGTTTGTTTCACCCCTCATCCTGGTAGTTATATTGACTTTTTTGAAGGACATATTGAGACGCAAAAGATCGTTGGTCTGGGCAGTATCTAGACTGACAGAAAAAACCATCTTCACAAAAGTCTGCAGTTCTCGAGCAGGATACTCACCTATTTTTGTCGAATGCAGCGTATTGCCAGAAACTTCATATTCCAGTGGAACAGCAGTGTCAAATTTTTTGTACTTTAAATTCAAAGAATCACCGGGAACATTTCCCAAAACTACTGTACAGAACAACAAAGAACCAATCAATAAAGACAATTTTACTTTCATTTTGACCTCCTATAAAAAACTTGACATTTTATAATGAATTCTTTAAATTTTTTTACCCTGCCGAAGTGGTGGAACTGGTAGACGCGCTGCGTTCAGGGCGCAGTGTCCTTCGGGACGTGGGGGTTCGACTCCCCCCTTCGGCACTTCAATGCGCTTCAAACCAATTCTTCCCAACCCCAATATCTACCTTTATAGGCACAGAAAGAGTAAGAGCCCCTTCCATTTCTTGCTGTACCATTTTTGCCAATCTTTCGACCTCATTAAGAGGAACTTCAAAAACAAGTTCGTCATGAATCTGCAGTATCATCTTTGATTTCCATCCTTCTTTTCGGAGATGATCTGCAATACGAATCATTGCTACTTTAATAAGATCAGCAGCCGTTCCCTGAATTGGTGTGTTAATAGCTGTTCTTTCTCCGAATTCCCTGATGTTATGATTATCACTCCTAAGCTCTGGCAGATATCTTCTTCGATTCAACAATGTTGTAACGTATCCTTTTCTATAAGCCTCGCCAATAGTAGTAGCAATAAATTGATTTACCATTGGATACCGTGCAAAATAAGCAGTTATGAAATTTTCCGCCTCTTCCCGAGAAATTCCCAATCTCTGGGCCATTCCATACGCCCCCATGCCGTACACAATACCAAAATTAATTGTTTTTGCCTTCCGTCGCTGTTCCTCAGTTACTTTTTCTTTTGGAATGTTAAAAAGTTCCGAGGCTGTCCGCTGGTGTACATCTTCCCCTTTACGGAACGATTCGATCAATGTTTCATCTTTTGAAAGATGAGCCATAATTCTAAGTTCTATCTGACTGTAATCAGCCGAAAGAATAACCCATCCTTCTTCACCAGCAACAAAAGCCCTACGAATTTTCTTTCCTAAATCTGTTCTTATGGGGATATTTTGGAGATTAGGATCACTCGTTGAAAGCCTTCCAGTAGCTGTGGCAGTTTGATTGAAAGAAGCGTGAACACGATTGGTAACAGGATTAATCAGTGCCGGAAGAGCATCTACATAAGTAGACTTTAACTTCATGAGCTGTCGATAATCCAGAAGTTTTCTGGGAAGCGGATGAATTGAAAGAGCTTCTAACACTTTTACATCAGTGGCATATCCTGTTTTGGTTCTTTTAGGACGGCGAAGACCAACAAGCTCATGAATTTTTAGTTTCTCAAAAAGTATCTTTCCTAACTGTTGTGTTGAATTAACGTTGAATTTTTCACCGGCGATCTCGTATATTTCTTCTCTAAGCTGATTGAGCTGAGTTTCCATCTCTTTCGACATTTCAGATAGAAGTTCCCTGTCCAGTGCAACACCATTCTCTTCCATCTCAACGAGCACCCGTATCAGAGGCATTTCAACCTCTTCGAACAGTTTAATCATCCCAAACTCAGAAAGTTTTGGCTCGAGTACTTTTCTCAATCGGTAGGTCACATCTGCATCTTCACAGGCATACTCGCCAACTTTTTCCATATCAACCTGAGCCATGCTTATCTGTTTTTTACCTGTGCCAATCAGATCTTTTGTAGGAATCTTTTTAATGTCGAGATACTCTAATGCCAGAGCATCAATTCCAAACCGTCTCGATGTTGGATTTATCAGATATGCAGCTACCATCGTATCAAAGTCTACTTTTTTAAGATTAACACCATGACGTTTAAGAACCAACATATCATACTTAATGTTCTGCCCGCACTTGCAAATTTTCTCGTCTTCCAGAATAGGCTTCAATTCTGACAAAACAAGCTCAAGAGGATTCCCATCTGTTTTTCCAAAAAGATCACTGGAATGTTTCTCCCCGGGATACATTACAGGGACATAAACTGCTTCTCTTTCCTTCCAGGAAAAAGAAAATCCTACAATTTCTGCTGAAATCGGATTAAGAGAAGTTGTTTCCAGATCTATAACAAACATCGGAACACTTTTTAATTCTTCCAAAAAATTCTTAAAATCGGAGATTGTCGTAAGGATTCGATATTTCCGAAATGTACCTTCTTCTTTGCCTTCCACAAGTAAAGGGAGTTCATTAATAAATTTATTAAACTCCAACTCCTTAAACAATGAAAGAATTTTCTCCCTGTTTATCCTCTCCGCTCTAAGAGCCGAGATCGGCACTTTGACTGGGACATCTGTACGAATTGTTACCAGCGATTTGGAAAGAACAGCTTTGTCCCTGTAAATTGTAAGATTCTCTCGGATACGGGGACTCTTAATTTCCTCAGCGTGATTTAATACATTTTCCAGAGAACCAAAATTCTTTAAAAGCTCTCTGGCAGTTTTTGGACCTATTCCGGGTATACCAGGAACGTTGTCGGAGCTGTCTCCCATTAGACCAAGAAAATCTGTAATTTGTTCAGGACAAACCCCAAATTTATTCTTTACTCCATCTGGGTCTATGACTTCAACCTCGCTTCCACTACCTCCTCGACCCAATACATACATTTTTATCCTGTCAGAGATAAGCTGCATAAAATCTTTGTCACCCGTTACTAAAAACGTTTCTATCCCTTCCTGTTCAGCCTGTTTTGCCAGAGTTCCTATTACATCATCAGCCTCAAATCCATCTATCTCAATTAAGGGAATAGAAAAAGCCTTCACAATTTCATGCATAAGAGGAAGCTGTTCTGATAGTTCATCAGGCATTTTCTGTCGGGTGGCTTTGTATTCTGGAAAAGTTTTATGCCTGAAAGTTGGGGCAGATGTATCAAATGCACAGGCAATATAGTCCGGTTTTTCTTCTCTCAAGATTTTCATTAAGGTGTTTGTAAATCCAAAAATACCACCTGTATTAATCCCTTTGGAATTAATTAAAGGATTCCTGATAAAAGCAAAAAAAGAACGATAGGCTAATGCAGTGCCATCTAAAAGAAAAAGTCGTTTTTGTTTTGAATCAGAATCTGACATCTCTATTCCGAAGAAAACTACTTCTTATCCTTTACTACCTATTTCTTATATCCCCTGCATTTGTAACAACAGGGACATTTACCTGTTGACCAGGGAGAACATGATTCGGATTCTCATCCTTGTTCCACGCCACAAGAAGCCAGAGAGGAACATCAAAGCGCTTTTTTGCCATAGTCCAGAATGTTTCTCCCTGCTTAACAGTATAAATTTTACAATCATTTATTCTGTATTTCTGGAAAAACTTTTGCTGGATTAACCTGTGGTAAGCTGATCTTCGCTCCTCAAAAGTTTTTGGCGATACATTTCTGAAACTGAGATATAACTTCTGACCAACACGAATTCTCTGGCCGTATTTCAGGTTATTGAGTTTTCTCAATTTATTTGTTGGGAGTTTCAGCCAATCAGCATAATGACCCAGGGTTTCTTCTGGCTGTACTATAATTGTATTCCCATGAACTTTAAAAAGCCACTTAACTCTTGAGTAAAGTTCTTCAACAATTTGGGGAGAATTGTCCAGCCTTTTCTCAAAAACATTTTTGTCCCAGGACTTTTGCTGGACTTTTTTCTTCTCTTGAAAGAATTCCCCAATTACTGAAGAAATTTTCGTAGCAGAAATGCCGGGAGGCTCCAGCGTGATGTCTTTAAAATAATTGTTCGGCTCTCTGGCAACCCAGAGGGCAGCAAGAAATTCCGTATAAAAATTTCTGGATGCAAAACCAAATCTACGGCTCCGGTATTTTTTAACTATTTCCCCCAGATCAGTAGTTTTTGTTTTGCGTATTGCACGCCGCGCTCCGGCCAAACCATGATTATATGCAGTTATCGCAAGGGGCCATGTTCCAAGAATTTCGTAGTAGTTCTTGAGTAATCTTGCGGCAGCCACAGTAGAAAGAAGAGGGTCTTTTCTTTCATCTATTCTCCGATTAATAGAAAGGCAATGTTTACCTGTTCCACGGGTAAACTGCCATATGCCAACAGCACCAGATCTGGAACGAGCGTGAGGATTAAAAGAAGATTCCACATGAGGCAAATAAGCCAGCTCTTCCGGAATTCCATTTGCTCTGAAAATTTTCTGAATAGCAGGAAGATAACGTCCCGACCGTGCAATTCCTTCCTTAAAAGCCTCTTTCATTCCCCCCTGAATTCTCACACAACGAGCTGCCCTTAAAAATAATTTTTTCTGAGGATGTTTACCAAACAAACGATATATTCTCAGTTCTTCAGGAGAGAGATTTTCTATCCGTGTTTTTTTTGATCCCAGTTTCTTTAAGATCTTTATTACTTTTTCTTTTTCCTTCTTAAGAATGCGAATCTTCTCTTTCCTTGTGGGATTTCTGTCCGGGAAAAGAGATCTAAAATCTATCACTTTGTAAATCCTCTCGGGTTTGGCACCATCGTGAATAACTCTCTGATAGATCGAATATTTTGTGTAAATATTAATCCAGAATTGAACCTGGAGCTCAAGGCCTCGAGGAACAGGAAAAAGGTTACTGTTTTCAGTACTCCTTGTCGGCAGTGCAAAAAGGGTTACAATCATAAAGTATGTAAGAATCCTCTTCATTTATTTCCCTTTTTTGCCAACCGGATACTGTCGATCCTTTTTTTAATGGGCGGATGACTGTAAAAGAAAAATTCCACTAAGGGATGGGGCTCACGGTCGGATTTATTTAATTTTTCCAATCTTTCTAAAGCCGAAATAAAATGTTCAGGATTTTTTGTTAGTTCAACAGAAAAAAGATCAGCCTCTCTTTCAAAATGTCGGGATACTGCATTCTGAAAAGGAGTAACAACCAGAGCAAAACCCATTAGAAAAAGAATGAGCAGGGGAAGTGCTGAAAGTTCGTCACCCCGTACTCCACCAAAGTTTTTCATTGTAAGACGAAAAAGAATATTGGACGAAAACAGTCCTCCGAAAGTAAATACAAGACTGAGAAAAATCCCCTTCCACAAATGGCCGTAACGATAATGACCAAGTTCGTGTGCTACCACAGCTTCAATTTCTTCAATTGAAAAATTCTCAAGCAGTGTGTCAGCAAGAAGGATTCGTCTCGTTTTTCCAAGACCAGCAAATGCAGCATTAGCTTTTTTGGTGTTTTTACTGAGGTTAAACGAGAAAATTCCAGAAACTGTAAGCCCTATCTTCTCTGAGATAGATTTTAATCTATTTTTTAACGATTCGTTTTCTATAGGTGAAAATTTATAAAACAAAGGGAAAAGCAGAACAGGACCAAGCTTAACCAAAAGGACAGAAAAGAAAAAATAGATGAAGCCTACAAAAACCCACCAGAAAAGAGGAAATTGTCTGAGAAAAAAATAGAAAATAACCAGAAGTGGAGTAAAAAGAACAAGAGCTACCAGCATCTCTTTCATTTCTTCCCAGCACCATCTTCCAAAACTCTGATTGGAAAGCCCAAATTTGTGTTCCACAACATAACCACTGTAGAAACCCAGTGGTAGAGTAATAACCATCTCAATTCCACCGAGAATAAAAACAAATAGCAAAAATGCTAAGTAGGGATGACCAGTAATACTCTGTATCCATTTCTCAAGAACAGTGGAAAAGCCTGAGAAAAGAACACTCAGTAAAAATGCTGCTCCGATAAAGAGAGATATTACCGATAGAAGAATCTTAATCCGGTTGTATTGTTTAATTTCTTTGGAATCATTTTCTTTAAGATGTTCCTGCATAGTTTACTTTCCCCGATTAATCCTCACTTGCAGCCTTCTTGATAAACTGCTGACATTTTTCATAACCCAGAATCTCAGCAATTTTCGGCAGCTCAGGTCCGTGAATTTCACCTGTCAAAGCTGCCCGCACAGGCATCCAGAGATCTTTACCTTTTATCCCAAGTTTGGTCTGAACCTTTTTCATTACCATCATAAAAACATCAGCATTCCATTGTTCAACCGATGCCATTTCCTTGAGAAATTCTGAAAAAACTTTCTTTGCCTCAGGTTTTCTTAGAATAACTGCTGCTTCATTTTGAGGTACTACTTCCTTCTGGAAAAAAATTTTTGATTTCTCTCCTGCCTGACTAATTCTCTCCAGATGTTCACGTAAAAGAGAGGCTATAGGTTTAATTTCCTCTATTGAGGAAACAGGATAACCTGCCTTTTGCAGTACAGGAAAAATCAACTCTGCCAGTTTTTCTAATTTAAGATTTCGGATGTAAACACCGTTCATCCAGTCAAGTTTTTCAATATCAAATATTGGCGCAGTCTTCGAAATTCGATCAAAACTAAACTCCTTAATCAAACGACTGACAGAAAGAATTTCATCACCACTTTCCGAAGACCACGAAAGCAGAGAAAGAAAATTAAGCAGTGCTTCCGGAAGATATCCCATCTCTCTGTACTGGGACACAGAAGTTGCTCCATGCCGTTTTGAAAGACGGATCCGATCTTTTCCAAGTATCATGGGAATATGAGCAAATGTTGGCGGCTGCCATCCAAAAGCCAAGTAAAGAAGAAGCTGCCTGGGAGTGTTAGAAATATGATCATCACCCCTGATAACATGGGAGATTTTCATAAGATGGTCATCAACTGTGCACGCAAAATTGTACATTGGCATTCCATCAGATCTTACAACAACAAAATCACCGATGTTTTCGCCCTGGAATGAAATCTCCCCTTTCGCTAAATCCAGGAAGGAAATTTCCTCTTCCTCAACTTTAAATCTGAAAACAGGTTTTCTGCCCTCGTCCTCAAATTGTTTCCTCTGCGCCAGAGTTAAATTCCGACATTTGCCATCATATTGAATGGACTTGCCCTGTTTTAACAGTTCCTTTCGTCTTGCTTCTAATTCTTCAGGTGTACAGTAACAGGGATAGACTTTGTCAATTTTCTGAAGTTGTTTAAGATACTTCTGATAAATCCCTATCCTTTCTGACTGGCGATAAGGCCCATAATTTCCACCCACATCTGGTCCTTCATCCCAGTTAAGCCCCAGCCACTTCAAGTCCTTAAATATAGAAAGTTCAGAAGCCTCTGTTGAGCGCTCTCTGTCGGTATCTTCGATTCTTAAGACAAAACGTCCACCAGTATGACGAGCATAGAGCCAATTCATTATGGCTGTGCGCGCATTACCTATATGCAAATACCCGGTCGGACTCGGAGCGAATCTTGTACGTATATTTCTTTCCATCCTATATCTGCTATTTGGATTTTAATATTTTTATCATACAGGCAAAAATTTACTTTTTTACTCTCCGTTTAACTACTATAGACCTAATCCACCAGAAAAAAGCTGCTAAAGAAATGAGAACAAAAACAGCTCGTTGATAATGATGGAGAATAACCTCCCAATTTTTCCCTATCCAGATTCCCATTCCCATGAGAAGACCATTCCACACGAGACAGCTGAGAAAAGCCACACCAGCTACCTTTTTAGCATCCATTTTAACAATGCCGGCCCCAAGAGAAACAGCTCCGCGGAATCCAGAAAGAAAACGATTGCCCGCTATAACAAAATATCCATATTTACTAAACCATGCTTCAACTTTCTCAAGATTTTCTTGAGAGAAAATGCGCCGCTTCTTACCTTCAAAAAATCTTCTACCCCAAAAGAAACCAACAAAATAAACAATCATGAAACCCAGCAAACCACCGACCGTAGCAGATAAGTAAGCAGGCAAAAACTTCAATTGCCCCCTCCCAACCAGAAAAGCACCTAATACAACAAAAGTATCGCCTGGCACAGGTGGAAAAAGATTTTCTCCAAGGGAACTAAGAAAAATAAAAATATATCCACCCCATCCGCTTAAAGAATTGAAAAAGTCCTGTAATACCTCCACTACTTTTGGGTTTCTCTTAGTAAAACAACTGCATAAGCTGCAATGGCTTCCCCTCTACCTGTCGCATCAAATTTCTCGTTGGTCGTAGCTTTTATTGAAACATTTTTTTCATCCAGATCAAGAACCTCAGCAATCTTTTCTATCATAATTTTCCGGAAAGAAAAAAGTTTTGGGGCTTCAGCCACAATTGTAGAATCTATATTAACTATTTCATAATTCCTTTCATAGAGTTTTTTCTTTATCATGCCGAGCAAAACAAGACTGGAAATTCCCCTGTAAGCAGGATCAGTATCAGGGAAATGTTCCCCTAAATCTCCCATTGCAACAGCTCCCAAAAGAGCATCTCCAATGGCATGAGAGAGCACATCAGCATCTGAGTGGCCGCTTAAACCTTTCTCAAAAGGAATTACAACACCTCCAAGAATTAGAGGTCGACCAGTAACCAGAGGGTGAATGTCGTAACCAAAACCTATTCGCATTTTTTACTCTTTCACTAACTTCCAAGATCGTTCCAGAGATAAGCAAAGCGGTCTCTGGAACGGTACCGTTTTGATAAAGCTCCATAAAATTACCACCTCATAATTAACAATCCATCTATCTCCTTAAAATGTTCGTCACGTGAAATTAGTGTTAATTTGTGTTGTTCAGCAATAGCAGCAATCCATATATCGTTCTCTGGGATTGGTCGTCCCTTAAGCCGTAAGGTATTCTTTATCTTACCATATTGACGCGAGGTTTCTGTATCACAAGATAGCACAGAACTGCTATCCGCAAATTCATTTATGCGGTCTATATTCTTCCCAATATGGTTTTGATTTCTGGGCACCATAATAGAGTTCTCCTAAAGCAATACTAGGCACAAATACCTCATTTGCTTTAGCCAATGAATTTATTACGGATAAATCGTTAGCAAAAATTCCTATTATGATATTCGTATCCAATAGAACTCTACCATTCATCGACATTCACCTTTTCGCATCCCTCTTTGATAGCCTGTTCAATTGTCATGAGATCTTCACGATCAATAGTACCTGCAAAACGCAGTAATTTGTGCCCTGGCACTCCTTGAGTCCTGGCGGTGGTAAGTGCACGAACAAACTCGAGTACTTGTCGCTGTTGTTCGAGCGGCAATCGTTCTATTTGCTCATAGACATCTTTTTTTATCGTCGTATTTTTCATGATAACTATCTCCTTCCTTTCCCCGGATCGTTCCAGAGATAAGTGGTCTCTGGAACGGCGTCTTTAGGGAGTGTATCAAAAGTCTATTTGATGTCTTTGCGAGGAGCGAAGCGACGTGGCAATCTCCACAATTGAGCACAAATTTAGGAGATTGCTTCACAAAAAGATGCTCGCAATGATAGGTTTGGGGTTTTACAGCCCCTACCTTAGATAAAGATTTAAGGCGTAAGTCTTTCATTCCTTTTCAATCGCAACTTTTTACCTCACCACCACCCATAAAATCCTTACGAATTAACTCCGTCAATACTTATTAACAAAAACTTCTCCTTGATCGCACAGAATATGTATCCTGGGCGCAAAACAGATGCATATCAACACTTAAATTCTACCACTTCATAATTAACAATCCATCTATCTCCTTAAAATGTTTGTCACGTAGAATTAGTATTAATTTGTGTTGTTCAGCAAGGGATACCATCTCATTAAAAGATAACATCCCCCTTAGATAAAGCGTTTCTATTTTTTGCCTAACCGGTCCCCTAACAAAACCCTTACGGATTGACTCCATTAATAATTATCAACAAAAACTTCGGCAATAAGCAGATCCTCAGGAGACGTAATTTTGATGTTTTGTTCTTCTCCCTCTACTATATACACAGGATACCCTAACCGCTCTACCAAAGATGAATCATCAGTAGCATAAATTCCATCTTGCCTGGCTTTTTCAAAAGCTTTTTTTATCAAATCAGCCTTAAAGGCCTGTGGTGTCTGGACAGACCAGAGAAAGTTGCGGTTCAAAGTTGCTTCTACACAACCATCTCCCCCTCTTTTGATTGTATCTTTTACTGGAATTGCCAGAATTGCAGCCTCTTTCTCCCGGGCAACTTTAATAACTTCTTCTATTTTCTCCACAGAGACAAAAGGCCTTACTGCATCATGGATAACAACAATATTAACTTCTTCTGAAAGAATCTTCAACCCGTTCAAAACAGAATC
>CAYYPT010000053.1:0-11023 GCA_964473625.1 uncultured bacterium
GTGCTTCCTCTTCTGAAAGCTTATGTTTCCCTAAGCGTAAATCTCTGACCAAATTGTACAGATGAGTTGATAGGTTGAAAACGTTTTCCTCACTCTTTATGGCGATCTCGTTTTTCAGTAATTCGAGGGCATATTCTTCTGGCATCATTCCCTTCTTTTTTGACTTTTGTTTAAGGGTTTTGTAAAGATCATCCGGGAGTATTAATGTTTTAGGCATCGAGAGCGCCTCCTTTTGTGTGTGGTTATTTTGCTATTGTAATATATATATATAGTATAATTAATCCTGGTGATATTCGCAACAAAAAAATTTTGGGTTTTTAAATAAAAGAAATGTTGAATCCGCCAGTGGGCGGACAAGTTGTTGAATGATGAATGTTGAATGAAAAAGATAAAAGAAAACGATGAATTTAATATGGGAAGGGATAAACGGGGGAATTTTATAGTTGATAGAAGTTTTGATTTTTCGTTGCAAATTATCAATTATGAAACAGAACCTGATAAATAAAGTTGTTCAAGAGAATCGTCCTCTCTTTTGGTCAGTTGGCAAAAAGGATTTAACTAATATGAGTACGGAATTGATGGTCAAAACTATTTTGACATATTGAAATGAGAAAAGTGTTAAAAATTGATAGATACCCCGGGAATTAAAAAAAGCAGCAACTATATTTTTTTTAATCAAGTTGCACAAAAATAGAATTATTGAGCAAAATTACCTTAGATTATGGTAAGGTTTCTGAAGGGTAGTGGATACTTTTAAATATTCTTCACTTGATGAAATTTTTGAAATGTTGTCAGGTCTTTGTTTATCTAAGTTTATCTAACTATACAATGGGATGGTATAGATGAAAATATTAGTAACAGGCGGGGCTGGCTTTATTGGTTCGCACACAGTGGATGCGCTTCTTGAGAAGGGCTATGAGGTAAAAATCCTTGATAATTTGCAGAAACCTGTGCATCTAAAAGGCAGACCATCTTATATCCCAAAAGAAGCTGAGTTTATTTTTGGGGATGTCAGGGATAAAAAGGTTCTGGAATATGCTTTAAGCGGTGTGGATGCAGTCTATCACTTTGCGGCATACCAGGATTATCTTCCTGACTTCAGCACCTTTTTTCATGTTAATAGTGTTGGAACCGCTCTGATCTACGAAATCATTGCCGAAAAGGAACTCCCAGTAAAGAAGGTTATTGTTGCGTCATCTCAAGCTGTGATGGGTGAAGGAAAGTACATCTGTCCCTCTTGTTACCCTTTGGCTTCAAAAAATTTAGATGATTCTGAAAACCCAATATTTTATTACCCTGACATTAGGTCTGAAGACCAACTGAAAGAAGGCAATTGGGAGCATAAATGCCCTGAATGTGGTTCTGAACTTCAATGGTTGCCGAGTGATGAATCGGTAATCAATCCCCAGAACCAATATGCTATGTCCAAGTATAGCCAGGAAATGATGGCTATTAATTTTGGTAGACGGTATAAGATCCCTTCTGTTGCTCTACGTTATTCTATTGTTCAGGGGCCAAGGCAGTCTTTTTATAATGCTTATTCTGGCGCAAACCGTATTTTCTGCCTGAGTTTGTTTCTGGATAAGTCGCCCACAATTTATGAAGATGGTAAACAGGTGAGAGATTATATTAACATAGAAGATGTGGTTTCGGCAAATTTGTTGGTTCTTGAATCGGAGCAGGCTAATTATCAAGTTTTTAATGTTGGGGGTGGTAAAGCTTATACTGTACTGGAATTTTATAACATTGTGCAAAATGTGTTTGGTAAGGATATAGAACCTAAAATTCCTGGCGAATATCGATACGGAGATACGCGTCATATTTTTTCAGATATTTCAAGACTTAGGTCTCTAGGTTGGGAGCCAAAATATACACCTGAGAAAAGTGTTTTTGATTATAAGGAATATCTGGAGCAACAGACCGATATTGAGGATATATTAGAATACGCAGAGAAGAAGATGAGGGAGATGGGGGTGGTTCGTAAAAAGAAATTTTGAATTGTGAATGTTGAATTTTGAATGGAAAGAATAAAAGAAATTTTGAATTTTGAATGAAAAGAAAGACTGAACTAGAGGGAGCGTAAAGAACACCAAGAGTTGACGGTTGCCGATGATAGAATGATGTTAAGCAGATTCGCAATCCGAAACTCAAAATTCCCAATCATAAATGTTAAATACTGAAATCTTTAGTGAATTCAGGATCTATTGTTTTTAATAATTCAACATTTAAAATTTATCATTCAACATTTCTTTTTATAAGAAAGGATAAGTTATGGTCATATCCCAAACACCATTGCGAATAAGTTTTGCCGGTGGAGGTACAGACTTAAAGGCTTTTTACTCTCATGAAGATGGTGAAGTTACCAGCTCTACCATTGATAAATATGTCTATGTTATTGTTAAAGAGAGATTTGATGATTTAATTTATATTAATTATTCTCAAAAAGAGATTGTCGAATCAGTCGATGAGATAGAACATGATCTTGTGCGGGAGGCTATGAGACTCACTGGGGTTGAGAAAGGAGTTGAGATTACCACGCTTGCAGATGTTCCCTCTGGTGGTTCAGGATTGGGATCATCGAGCAGCATCACAGTAGGTTTGCTCAACGCGCTATATGCTTACCGTGGGGACCAGATTTCGGCTGAAGAACTTGCTCAAAAGGCCTGTCATATCGAGATTGATATTCTGGGTAAACCTATTGGCAAACAGGATCAGTATATAGCTGCCTATGGTGGAATAAAGTTTTTTAAGTTCAAGTGGGACGAGACTGTGGAGACAGAATGTATCCGGCTGAGAAGTGAACTATACCGCAGATTTAGTTCAAATCTTCTTCTTTTTTTCACTGGAAAGACACGGGATGCAAATTCCATATTATCTAAGCAAAAGAAAAATACTGTAAAGAAATTGGACGTTCTTCGGAAAATTAAAAAACATGCGAATTTAGCAAGATCTGCTCTTGAGTCAGGAGAGATTGATATGGTTGGTGAGATACTGCATAAAACCTGGCAGGAAAAGAAGCAAATAGTAAATACTATATCTAATGGTGATATTGATAGGATGTATGAAAAAGCAATAAAGGCAGGAGCTCTCGGCGGTAAAATATCTGGCGCAGGGGCAGGGGGGTTCTTACTTCTCTATGTACCGAGGGAAGCTCAGAATAAGGTGCGGGAAGCTTTGTCAGATTATCGTGAACTTCCATTCTTTTTAGAGAGACATGGAAGCAAAATAATCTTTAACTACAGGAGTTACAATTGGAAATAGTTTCTTTTTCTGATTTCCTGGATGACGTTTTTAAGGCCCACAAAGCTATCGATTTAGAAAAATTAGATTCCTTTATTCAGCTTCTGGAAGAGGGGTTTCATAATGAACGAATGATTTTTATATTTGGAAATGGCGGCAGTGGTGCAGCAGCTTCCCATTTTTGTGAAGATCTGGGTAAAGGAACGCTTTTTGATCTGGATGGATACAAGCGGTTTCGAGTAATGAGCTTAACAGATAATGTTCCATACATACTTGCCTGGGCAAATGATCATGGATATGAAACTGTTTTTGAACAGCAACTTAGGAATTTTGCAAAACCTGGGGATGTTGCAGTGGGCATTAGTGGTTCCGGGAATAGTGAAAATGTTATTAGAGCAATTCAATATGCTAATAGTATAGGAATGGTGACGGTAGGATTCACTGGTTACGACGGTGGGAAATTAGGGGAAATAGTACAATATCAGATCCATGTACCTTCTTTTAACATGGGTATAGTAGAAAGTGTGCATAACACGCTTATGCATTATATTGTTATGGTGTTAGGAAAGCGCATAAGAAAGAAGGAGTAATTGAGTTTTGCAGGCAATTCTTTTTGATCTGGATGGTGTTTTAGTAGACACGCTTCACTATCATTATCTGGCCTGGAAGAAAATGTTTGAAGAAGTAGGGGGGATAGTATCAGAGCATACAGTTCTACTCCATGAAGGCCGCAATTCACGTGAGATTTTGCCTATACTGGTAAAAGAGTCAGGAGTTTCAGTGCCCCCTGAAGAATTAGAGGATTTCATCGAGAGAAAAAGAGCATACTACCGTAAGATTGCTAATGTACAATTTTATGATGGTGTGATGGAAGTGCTCAATAAGCTTAAATCTGAGAATTTTCGGTTAGCAGTTGTAACAGCCTGTGCTCAGAAAACAATGGAAAAATCACTTAACGAGGAACAGAGAAATTTGTTCGATTTAATCCAAACAGGCGATGATGTAACAAGAGCAAAGCCCAATCCAGATCCATATGATTTAGCCAGAAAGAAATTAGGATTGCCTAAAGAAGAGTGCCTTGTTGTTGAAAATGCGCCTTTAGGAATTACAGCAGCAAAGCGAGCAGGAATAAAATGCGTGGCTGTAGAGACTACATTGAGTAAGGAATATTTAGAAGAAGCCGATTATGTTATATCTAATATTAGAGAACTTTTAGAACTGCCAATTATAAATCACAAGTTATAAGATGCTTTCATAATTCTAAATGTTTTATTGCCATAAGATTCAATTTCTTGAGGTATCTGGCTATCATTAAAAAATGATGGTCAAAGTCGGTAAGGACAGTTAAGAGATAGTAAAGTCAATGAAAAAGATTGAAATAATACCCATTGCAAAAAGAAAGATAGACAGAAGGAATATCCCTGAAAATTGGATAGTGGAAACAATCAATTTCCCCATGGAAACTGTGGAAGGTTATGGAAGTAGGAAGGTTGCTCATAGAAAATACATTAAGGACAGTAAAGAATATCTTCTAAGAGTTGTTTTTGAGAAAAAGAGAGATGTTTATTTGGTTATAACTGCTTATCTTACTTCTCAGATAGAGCGTTACTGGAAAGGAGGAAAATAATGAGAGTCGAATACGACCCCCAGCATGATGTTCTTAACTTTGAATTTATTTTAGATGAACCTATTGTAGATTCTCTTGAATTGAATGGGATTATTATTGATTATACGAAAGATAATAGAATTGCATCAATTGAGATACTTGACGCTGGGAAGCGTACTATAAAGAACCCATTAGATCTACTAGATTTAAAAATAGTTAAAGAGAATGCAATTACATTGAGTTAGGAATATTCTAAAATCTAAAAAACCCGATAAAATGGAAATTTATGGGAATGTGGTAAGCTGTATGCGTATAATAGTTAGTCCGTAAGGGTTAGCATTTTAGTAATGTTTTATCGCCATAAGATTTAATTTCTTGAGGTGCCTTGCTATCATCAGAAAATGGCGGTCAAAGTGAAAAAGCAAGCAATTGTGTTCCATAGCAAGACTTGCCAAAATTATATCAACGGTGGGTAAATATGATAAGAGGTGTAGTAGCAACCTGGCCCTGTGCAATTTTGTGTTTTAGAAATTCTTTTGCGTTCTGATTATCTTATCCAGAGTAATTCGCATAAGAAGGTAAATTGGATGCCAGATTTTTAGTCGGTGTGGACAACTCCATGAATTCTGAAAATAAAACAAACACCATTCCCGAAAAGTTTAAAAAATACTTCTGGGACTGCGATTTTGAGAATTTAAGCATGCAAAAATATGCTTTTTTTATTATAGAACGAATACTGAATTTTGGGGACGTTGATTCTGTTAAATGGTTATTGTCGAATACGGATAGAAAGATGCTGATGGAAGTAGTTGAAAAGAGCAGGAATCTCAATAAAAAAACCAGGAATTACTGGAGAATAATGCTTGATGGATGAATTTCTCCATATTGAGATTTTGCCTGACGAACAAAAAGAATTGTTTGAACTGCTTTCAAGACAGGAGTGGTTGAAATCATTTTATTTGGTTGGCGGTACGGCTCTGGCACTCCAGCTCGGACATAGGAAATCTCTTGATTTTGATTTTTTTATTGAAAGGAATTTCAATACAAAAGAAATTATAGGTCATTTAAAACGATCGGGCAAGTTTGAGCTTTTTGATGAGATGGAAGATACAATAAACGGATTATTGAATAGTGTTAATATATCTTTTTTAAAATATGAATATCCATTAATAAAGACTCCCCACAAATACAACAATATAATAATATCTGATATTCTTGATATTGCTCTGATGAAGCTCAATGCTATTTCAGGAAGAGGGAACAGAAAAGATTTTGTAGACATCTATTTTTTACTCAACATCTTTTCGCTTTCCGAACTTTTTGAACAATATGAAAACAAATATGGTTTAGAAATAAGCAACAATTATCATTTACTTAAGTCACTAGTTTATTTTGAAGATGCAGAGAAGCAGCCGATGCCTGAGATGATAAAAAGTGTGGAATGGTCAGAAGTAAAAGATACGATTATTCGTAGCGTGAAAGACATAAGGCTATAAGCCAAGGAGGGATAATGCGCCGTCATCTGTCCATTTTTATATTTCTATTCTTTTTCCCGGTTTTAGCAGGGGCCTCCCTTCACCAGACACTTCCCTCCTGGCACTGGGCTTATCAGTTTATTGATGAGCTGAGGTTGAGAGGTTGTTTTAAGGAGCTCTATGCAACGAATCGTCCCTATACCAGGGGCGAAGTGGCTGAGGGTCTGGTTCGTATTGAAAATAAGTTGAAGGAAGGTAAGCTTTTCTTGAGTGCTTCGGACTCTAAACTAATAGAGAAATTAGAAAGGGAATTTGAGAAAGAGATAAAAGAACTTGAGAGTAAAACCCAAGAAAAGAATAAAGTTATATTGGGTTGTCGGATTCAATCGGACATAAACAAACCTGAAGAAGGTAAAACAAAGTACAGGGGAATTTATAGAAGTAAAATAAGCGTCCCTCTTGGCGCTCATGTAGAAGTTTACAATGGAATTAATTTCAATCAGTATCTCATTGACGATACAACTTATGTAGGGAAGAAATGGCGAGGGATTGTTGGATATACTGAACAGGCCTATGCAGCAGCCTCGCTTGGTCGGTTTCGTTTTAAGTTCGGCAGAGATTTTCTCCGCTGGGGTGCTGGTGAGAGCGGGACACTTCTTTTTTCAGATGTCACTCGCCCACTTGATCAATTTACTGCTTCGGTACGGATGGGCCCTTTTCAATATACATTTCTGGCTTCTGTTCTTGATGATATTTCTCTTGATTCGGAGGTTGCAGATTCGCTTGGTGGATCTATTGCAAAGCGTTATATATCTGCCCATCGGCTTGATGTGAATCTTTTTCATGGACGTTTCCAGTGTTCTGTTACAGAAGCCGTCCTGTATGGTGGAGTAAACAGGCAGTTAGATTGGGTATTTCTCAATCCATTTATTTTTTATCATGGTGCACAGCTGAATAAGAGCGGTTCTGCAAATACATTCGGCACATTAGATGTTATTTTTATACCTCTTAAGAAATGGGAAATTTATGGCTCTCTTTTGATCGATGACATTCAGATCGAAAAGACTGGTCCCGGAGATCTTGAGCCGAATGAGATTGGCTGGATTGTTGGAACTCGTCTCGGCGATCCATTTGGAGTTTCAGGACTCACGCTTTTGGGAGAGTATGTTCGTGTGACAAATCGTACCTACAAGACTCCAAATCCGTGGGAGACATTTACTTTCCGCAACAAGCCTCTTGGCTACCCACTTGGAAATGATTTTGACTGCTGGCAGGCAGGTGTTTCAAAATGGTTTGGTGGAAATCTCTGGATAGGGTTTAAATACAGTATGATTCGCAAAGGTGAGGGGAGTCTTTTTACTCCATGGGATGCTCCGTGGTTTGAATACACAGTTGAACAGGGATATTCAGAACCTTTTCCAACAGGGATAGTGGAAAAGCGTAATGAGTTTGGTTTTTCTTTTAAATATTACCCATCTGTTCACTGGGGAGTTGAGGGAAAATTTTCTTCTCTCAAGTACAGGAACAGAGATCACATGTTAGGGCAGATCCAGAATGAGATTATTTGGAAACTTGGATTATGGATGAATGGAGATTTATGGGTCAGGGTTAAATAGGTATAAAGAAATGTTGAATGTTGAATGATGAATGTTGAATGGGAAAGATGATATAGTTTGTGTAATAGTCTGATAGTTTTGGAATTACTGCGGTAATAGAAAATCCCCCTACCTTTTGGGAAAGGGGGATTTGTTTTTTTGGGAGAATAAACTTTTTATGGTCGTAGGAGTGTATTGTTAAGTTCTATTGAATCCCGGTTTAGATATTTTTTAATCATATATTTTACTTTTTCTATTTCAACCTTAGTAGAGTCAATTGATTTAAAATCGAAATACATTTTTCCAAAGGATGATATATAGTAAATATCAAATAATGCCTTTTCAGGTGTTGCAATCAGCAGTCCTTCTTTATTGGTTGTATATCCGAAAAACAGTTCTTTTTTTAGCTTTTTATACTCAGCTTTATAATTACTTAACTGTATAGTTTTTGTTTTCAGCGGTGTAGCAAACATCAATGTGTAAGGTAGTTGCGAGATCACCCCAAATTTTGCAAGCGCAGTATCAAATGAAAGATATGAAGGGAAATAGAGAGCATTGGCAATCCGTTCAATTTCGCCATACTGCTCTGGCAGTATATAAATTCCAGATGTAATACGAATCAGTTCACCTTGCTTAACCAATCGATTTAAAATTACATAGAGTGAGTTTTCCGAGTAATTAGTTATTGTTAAGATGTCTGCAATCGTATAGTATAATTTGTTAATTTTTTTAAGTCTTTTAATAAATTTCATCTATAACTCTGTGCCAGTTTACTGGAAGATATTTATGTAAGACCTGTTTTACTATGTTATTATCAAATTTACTTTTTACAGAAAAAGGTTTTTCAAGTTTCTGACAAATAAACCACAGATCAAATATATCTCTTGGTTTATTTCTTTTTTTAAGGGCGGAAAGTTTGTCGAGCATCATAGATTGGAGAGTCTGGACATTAAATAAAACCTCAAGTGGAGAAACAGGAGTACGTAAGAGTCTTAATTCGTATCCTATCTTGTTAGCAGGTCTTTTTGAAATTTCTATTTTTAATCCGAAGCGTTGAGGAAGAATATCTTCCTCTATTGCAAATTCTACAAGTATGGTTTCTCTTTTATTCCATTGATCTCTAATAAAAATTCCGTATTTTTTAGAAATAGTTTCAGCAAATTTGAACACATTGTTTGGATTAAATTTTTTTGTCATTGAAAAATCGAGGTCATCTGAAAATCTGGGAGATTTATAAGCAAGCCTCAGAGCTGTTCCACCTTTGAAAATTAATTGTTTGCTCCATTTTAATCTGGCTATCTCATGTAAAATAAGAATTTCATAAAATTCCCTTGCAATTCTTTCCTTATCTATTTTTAGTTCCCTGGAAAGTTGCTGAACTTCTTCTTTTGAAAGCATAACTGTTTTTTCCTAAATTCTTAACAATTTTGTTAAGAATTTAGGAAGATGCGGATTTAAATGCAAGCTAAAAATTTAAGCATAAACCAGAGTAGGCAAAACCGTTAGTTCTGACAGTATTTTTCTTCTAACAGAATATTCCCCGAAATAGATATTGTTCCAGAGGCCGCTTATTTCTGGGAGAATCTTTGGTTACTTTTGTCCACCAACGATAGTGGCATATTATTTCTTGGTATTATTATGATATTTTTGTAACTCTCTGGTAAACCATTTCCATATCTTTTTATTAAACTCGAAACTTGTGGGATCTTTTTCAAGAGTTGATCTCAGGCTTCTTTTTTCTTTATCACCGGGTGTTCTTCTGACCTTTATATCCGAGTCCCAGATGTAGGGCGATTCAGGATGAAATTGTACTCCAAGAACATTGGGGAAACACTTGTGTTCTATTGCTTCCACAACTTTTCCATCCGTGGATGTAGCAATAATTTTTATTCCCTTGCCAAGTTTTTTTACCATCTGATGATGCGAACTCAGTACATATGGAGTATCTTCTTTTTTAAATCCAAAAACAGAACAGAATTTTCCATCCTCTTTAAGCTTGATTTGATGGAGGGTATAGGAGATAAGTTTTTCTCCAGGATAGAGACGAGAGAATGGATTAGAATGCCAGTTGTTTGGATTGAGTTTTAAAACATCTTCAAGATATTTCTTGCCGTATATTTCTGACCAGATATCCTGGATTAGAGTACCACTTGTCCCAACATTTATACTCTGACAGCCGAGACATATTCCGAGCACAGGAAATTCTGAATTAGTCTCAAGAAAGGCATGAAAGGTAGTATCCTGAAATCCGCCCAAGAGATGAAAGATTAGAGAGAGTTCTACGTAGCTTCTGTAAGGGGTGTAAATCTGAGTGAGAAGATTCGTTTTTTCTCTGTAAATGTTTGGTGGAATGTCTGCACCACCGAAAAAGATTATTCCATCAGACTTTTCAAATATTTTTTTGAACTCAGGAGTGCAAGAGTTTTTCTTAAAGAGAGTATCTTTTTTAAGCTTGCATCTCAGCCGATGAAATTTGAACCACTCGAGATGATTTTTCTTGACAAATTCTTTTGACTTTTTATAATCAGTGAGTTCTTTTTCGTGGTAAACGCCTACAAAAATTACATCTTTTGAAGGTAAAAGGTCCTGTTTTTTTAGTTCAATAATGGATTTAATTGTTCCTATAGATGGGTGAAGGGCAGTTATTCTTAGTTTGTTTGAAGTTGTATTGACAGAATCAAAGAATCTATCATTAGATTGGGCGGAGAGAACCGTTACCAGGGTTAAAGAGATAAGCAGAAGGGAAAAAAATAATTTTTTCAAATGAGATATTTTCATTTCTTTCTCCCAATATTAAAGTTCAATTAAAGTTAAAAATTTCCCTCTCTTCTCTGTCAGATTCTTAGAGAAGTTTTTTAAAAATTCCACTTTATCCAGATAGTTTTTCAGGAATCAGTCAATTTCACCATCGAGATATGCTTCTGCTTCTTCAAATGTAGCAAAATTTTTAGCAGGGTAATTGCCAACTGTTCTGGAAATCCTGTTAAGTTGCATTCCGCCTAAGGGTGTTTTTCCCACTACTCTTGCTACTCTACTCACACTGGCTTCAGCGTGGACCTTCTGGACCTCCTCTGAACCAGGTTTGTACTTAGTTACATCTACCAGTA
>CAYYPT010000053.1:11123-12925 GCA_964473625.1 uncultured bacterium
TGGACCTTCTGGACCTCCTCTGAACCAGGTTTGTACTTAGTTACATCTACCAGTACAGTAAACCCAGGGCGACATTTTTCGATGGCTTTTCTGTATTCTTCTTTCAGTCTGAGGGCTTCTTTTAAGTCGTGGAATCCTTCCATGTAGAGATATATACGATTCTTTTTTTCGTCGTACCGGACGTAAGATTCAGTCATTTTTGTTCCCCCTCTTAAATCTCATCGCTGTCGAGATATGCTTCTGCTTCTGCTTCTGTTTTGAAATGGCGGGCAGGATAGGAAGTTTTAAGTTTTGCCAGTCTGTTAATTTGCATTCCACCCAATGGAGTTTCGCCAACAACGCGAGCTACTTTGCTTCCGCTGGAATTGGCAAACATCTGGGTCATTTCTGCAACTATTTTTTGAACCTCAGGTGTACCTGGTTTGTAATTCTCAGCATAGGTGAGCACTGTAAAACCAGGTTTGCATTGAGCAATTGCATTTTTGTATGATTCTTTTAGTTTTAAAGCTCTTTCTACGGTTAAGAAGCCTTCAAAATAAATATAGATTCTATTTTTTTCTTTGTCCACACGCGTTAACCTCTCTTCTTCCATTTTTTTCTCCTCCTTTTATTCTATTTTTTTCTGGAAAATAGTGTATGTTTTAGAAGGTGTTGCTCCCATCATTTCTATAACTCGTATTACCATTACATTATCTTCCAGAACCCATCCCATGTCACAGTAATCGTATCCTTTTTCCTGAGAATAGATTTTTTGCTTCCAGAGCATTACTCCATCCAGTCCGAGGCGACGGAACTTTTTCTTAACTCCAAGATAACCGAGACGAAATCCTTTAACGCTATTTTTTGTCAAAAGCATTTTTACGGCACGGAGCAGTTCGCATCGGCGGCAGTAGCGGAGAGGTTTCATCTTTTCAGTTATATTTGGCACTCCTCCAAAGAATGCAGCAGGTTCTCCTCTTACATACACAAAAACGAACAAACCCTTGTCCATAATCAACTGCATGTCTTCAACAATCGCATAGAATTCTTCTTTTGTAAAAGGTACAAAGCCAAAATTGTCACTCCATGCATCATTGTAAATTTCGAGCATTTCATTTTTCCGTTCTTCTATAGGGCGTTCTCCCCATGTTTCAATGGTGATATTGTACCGATCAATGACCTTTTTTGCAACTCTGATAAGTTTTTCTTCCATGGGATTCATTACAGGTACTTCCCAGGATAGAACACGTTTTACAGGCTTAAATCCCGCTCCGTACAGCAGTTTTTCATAATAGGGTTTATTATAATGGTAATACATAACAGGACGGGAGTCAAACCCAGCAGTCATTAAGCCAGGTGTAGCCTCGTTAACCGGCAGGTTTTGTGGCCCCCGAATTGTATCCATCCCTTTAGATTTTAACCAGGACTCTGCAGCGTTTAGGAGACTTTTGGTTACATCGGGGTCATCTATTGTTTCAAATTGGCCAAAAAAACCAACTTTATCATTCCAGTGTTTGTTATGATTATAATTTACAAATGCGTTGCATCTACCTACGATTTTGTGTTCTCTAAAAGCTAAGAAGAATTTCATCTCTCCATGTTTAAAGAAGAGATTGGTTGGTTCAAAAAACCCTGTCATCCCAAGTAATTTAAAACCGAGATATTCGTAATCTAAAAGTGGTATATATTGGGGATCGGAACGGTAATGTTCCCAGTGAAAATCTACAAATTTTTTCAGGAGCTTTTTATCCTGATGAGTTACATTAGAAAAAGAGACAATGTTTACCGTGCCATTACTTTGGTAGCCTGAATTTGTTTTCTGT
>CAYYPT010000053.1:13025-14642 GCA_964473625.1 uncultured bacterium
TCGCTGTTTTTTAGAAAGCAAAAGTTACACCTTATATGTTATTTTATTCTTCCATTTTTTCCCAACTGCAATCAAAATGGTTTCTAAAAATATACTATTCAGGAAGGAGTGTTTTCTGCAATGAAATTGGTTGAATGTGTTCCCAACTTCAGTGAAGGCCGCGATATGGCCAAAATCGATCAGATAACAAATGAGATCAGCGGTACTGAAGGAGTAAAACTATTGGATGTTGATCCTGGTAAGGATACAAACAGAACTGTTGTAACATTTATAGGGAATCCAGAAGCAGTAATAGAAGCTGCTTTCAAAGCAATTAAGAAAGCTTCGGAAGTTATAGATATGTCAAAACATAAAGGTGCGCACCCCAGAATGGGTGCAACAGACGTTTGTCCTCTGGTACCTGTCTCTGGTGTTACCATGGAAGACTGCGCTGAGCTTGCCAGGAAATTGGGAAAGCGAGTAGGAGATCAACTCGGTATTCCGGTTTATCTATACGAAGAAGCTGCTTCTAAGCCAGAGAGGAAAGATTTGGCCAATGTCAGAGCAGGTGAATACGAAGGTCTGTCTGAGAAGTTGAAGGATCCTGATTGGAAGCCTGATTTTGGCCCATCTGAATTCAATTCCAAAGCCGGAGCTACTGCTATTGGCGCCAGAGAGTTTCTTATAGCTTACAACGTCAATTTGAGTACGCGAGATGTCCGCATTGCCAAAGAAATTGCTTTTACCATTCGCGAGAAAGGACGACTCAAAAGGGATAACAATGGAAAGGTCGTTCGCGACGAGAATGGAAAAGCCCTGCGCATTCCGGGGAAGTTTAAAGCTTGCAAAGCAGTGGGCTGGTATATGGAAGATTTCGGAAGAGCACAGGTATCTATAAATTTAGTCAACTATAAGATAACTCCTCCGCATATTGTTTTTGATGAGTGTTCCAAGCTTGCCGAGAAATTTGGAGTGAGGGTAACAGGTAGCGAACTTGTGGGATTGATTCCACTCGAAGCTTTGCTTCAGGCTGGAAGATATTATCTCAAGAAACAAGGGAAAACAACTGGTGTTCCTCAATCAGAACTTATTCATATTGCAGTTCTTTCCCTTGGGCTCAGCGATCTTTATCCTTTCGAGCCAGAGAAAAAGATTATTGAGTACCAGGTTGAGAGAAGCAGTTCGCTTGTTGATATGAAGATTAACGAATTTACAGATTTTCTTTCCACTGATTCGCCTGCTCCAGGAGGTGGTAGTATAGCGGCTCTCTGCGGTGGGTTAAGTAGTGCACTTTCCTCCATGGTGGCTGCCCTCACCCATGGTAAAGAAGGGTATGAAGAAGTATTCAATGAAATGGAAGGAATTGGCATAGAAGCACAAAAATTGAAAGACGAATTTCTTGGAGATGTAGACAGGGATACTGAAGCATTTAACAGACTTATGGATGCAATACGTCTTCCTAAAAAGAGTGAGGATGAAAAAAGAGTCAGGGCAGAAGCAATAGAAGAAGCTACCAAAGAAGCTACATTGGTTCCTTTTAATGTTTTGAAAAAGACATTAAAAACAGCCGAGCTTGCCAGACTTGTTGCAGAAAAGGGGAATAAGAACTCTATAAGTGATGGAGGAGTTGCCGCACTT
>CAYYPT010000054.1:0-14601 GCA_964473625.1 uncultured bacterium
CACATCCCTAAAATCAAAATTTATTTTATTGCCTCTTGACTTTTTGAAGAATTTATTTCATATTACTGTCTAAATTACAAAGAAAGGAGAACGTCTAATGGAATCTCAATCAATCAAGCTTTTTTCTATGGTGCCGTTACTAAAAGTAGCGGAAGTTTCATCCCTATCAGGCAAGCCCGCTGCTATTGGAGCATTTAATGTAAACTTTTATACTCAAGCTCAGGGTATTCTGGAGGGGCTGCGTCGAGCAGAGGCTCCGGGTATTATTCAGGCAAGCAAAGGAGCCAATAAATTTCAGGGGGGGCCAGACAAAATTGCTGGTATGGTTAAAAAAGCAATGGGAAATACAAATCATACTCTTCCTGTAGCACTTCATCTGGATCACGGAGACGATGAAAAAGCCCACGAATGTGTGGACAACGGCTACAGTTCTGTAATGATAGATGCATCAAAGTTGGATCTTCAGGACAATATTGCTGCAACTAAAAAAGTTGTTGAATATGCTCACCCCCGTGGAGTAAGTGTTGAGGGAGAGTTTGGAAAATTAGAAGGTGTGGAAGAAGATATAGTACACGAAAAAACAACCTATGCAGATCCATTTCTCGTTCCTTACTTCATCAATGAAACAGGAACAGATGCGCTGGCTATTGCTTACGGAACTTCTCACGGCCCCAACAAAGGCAAAGGATTGGAAAACTTGGCCATTCATATAGTGGATTTGAGCTATAGAGGTTTAACCGCTTACCGTCAGAATGAAGATCATTTTCTTGTAAGTCACGGGTCTTCAACTGTACCTCCAGAACTCGTAGCTGAAATCAACAAATATGGTGGAGGAATAAAGAATGCAGCAGGTATTCCAATGGAAAAAATCCAGGAGGCAATTGCTGCTGGAATCAGAAAGGTAAACATTGATACAGATCTCCGCCTGGGCATCACAGCAACATTTCGCAAATATTTTTCCGACAATCCTGGCGTGGAAGAAAACTCACCAGAAATCCTCCAGCCCATTAAGAAATACCTTGACGAACATCCAGAAGTTATTGACCCAAGAAACTACCTTGGAACAATTGATATAGAACTCTTAAGGGACGATCCAAAAGGAACAGATTTAGAAGAAGTCATGGAATTGGTAATGGAAAGAATTGCAGAACACGTCGCAATGCTGACAGAAAAATTTGGCTCAGCAGGCCTGGCAAACAAGGTAGAAAGGATTTCTTTAGAAGAAATGGCAAAGCACTACAGAGGTACCAATTGAGAGTTTTGCTTTTTGATATTGATGGAACTCTTATAAGAACAGGCGGAGCCGGCAAGAGTGCTATGGAACAGGCATTCGAAAAGATATATGGTATCAAGAATGGGTTTGATGGAATCCAGATGATGGGCAGAACAGATCCTGCCATCTTTCTGGAAGCTGCCAATAATCACGGCCTTGTGCTTGAAGATGAAAAAATTGAGCAGTTTAAAAAAGCCTATTTTCAGTTTCTGGAAGAAGAAATTGAAGTCCCGCGTTCGGGCAAATATATCTGCCCGGGGATAACAGCTTTATTGGCTTCTCTGCAAAACCAGACCAATCTTGTTTTAGGACTTTTGACAGGGAATTGGCGTCACAGCGGTTTCTTGAAACTTCACCATTTTGGAATTGATGGATATTTCACATTTGGCGCCTTTGCCGACGATTCTTCGCGCAGAGAAGATCTTGTGCCAGTAGCTTTAAAACGTTTTGAAGAAAAATATGGAGAAAAACCAAGCCAGAGAGACGTATACGTTATTGGAGATACACCTCTGGATATAGATTGCGCCAGACCGTATGGAGTTTGCACAGTTGGAGTGGCCACAGGATTTCATTCACTCAAAGAACTCAAAGCGGCAGAACCAGATTATCTGTTTGAGGATTTCCGGAAAACAGAAGAAGTTGTAAAAATTTTTTTGAGGCAGGAAGAACTGTCTGTTTCACGTTAGAACAATTAAACTTTTAACTGGTGGGGGTATTCTACCCAAGTGATATGAAGCAGAGATTTCACTCCGTCTCTCAGAAAAAAATATGCCGCTGGTATTCTACCAGCGGCATATTTTTTATCTCCAAACTCTTAGAAATTTTCTTTTAATGTTTTTTAATAGCAGCATGGGCTGCTGCCAGTCTTGCTATTGGTACTCTAAAAGGAGAACAACTTACGTAGTTCATGCCTACTCGATGACAGAAGTCAATAGAAGCTGGATCTCCACCGTGTTCACCGCAGATACCTACTTTTAGCTCAGGACATGTAGATCTCCCCTTTTTTATTCCCATTTCAACGAGCTGACCAACACCCTCCTGGTCAAGAGTTTGGAATGGATCGCTTGGAAGGATACCTTTACTAACATACTCTGGGAGGAACTTACCAGCATCATCACGGCTGTAACCAAAAGTCATTTGTGTTAGATCGTTAGTACCAAAGGAGAAGAATTCTGCTACCTCTGCAACCTTATCTGCTGTAAGGGCTGCTCTTGGAATTTCAATCATAGTTCCTACGAGATATTTTACACGCACACCTGTTTTTTTCATGACCATTTCAGCGGTTTCAGTAACAATTTTCTTTTGATTCTCTAATTCTTCTTTTGTTCCAACAAGGGGAATCATAATCTCCGGATAGACCTTTATTCCCTGTTTTGCTACATGACAGGCCGCCTCCATAATCGCCTGTACCTGCATGGCGGTAATTTCTGGGTAGCTGATGCCAAGGCGGCATCCACGATGACCCAGCATAGGATTCAGCTCGTGTAAATTTTGAACCATTTCTTTAATTCTTTTTACAGGAACATTCAACTGATCGGCCATTTCTTTCTGACTGGCGTTGTCATTTGGCAGGAATTCATGTAAGGGAGGATCAAGAGTCCGAATAGTTACTGGTAACCCGTCCATTGCTTTGAAAATACCGATAAAATCTCTTCTCTGGTAGGGGAGAAGTTTTTTCAGAGCTTTCTTTCTTCCAGCTTCATCTTCAGCTAAGATCATCTCTCGCATGGCCATTATTCTTTCAGGGCCAAAAAACATGTGCTCAGTACGGCAGAGACCTATTCCTTCTGCACCGAAAGATCTGGCCAGTTTAGAATCTTTTGGGTTATCGGCATTAGTCCTGATTCCAAGCTTACGGAACTTATCGGCCCATTTCATAAGAGTTTGGTAGTAAATATTTTTTTCTGGGTCAGCCGGCAAAAGAGGAAGTTTTCCATTATACACAATTCCATGGGTTCCATTGAGAGATATCCAATCGCCCTCTTTGAGAATTTTTCCGCCTACAGAGAGGGTCTTTTTAACTGCGTCTACATTCAAGTCGCTGCAGCCAACAACGCAGCATTTTCCCCACCCTCTTGCAACAAGAGCAGCATGGCTTGTCATTCCTCCTTTAGCAGTTAGAATGGCAGCCGCCACACGCATACCATGAACATCCTCTGGACTGGTTTCGTCTCTGACAAGGATAACCTGTTTTCCCTGCTCAGCCCATTTTTCAGCTTCGTCAGCAGTAAAAACGATCTGGCCTACACCGCCACCCGGGCCTGCAGGAAGTCCCTTTGCCAGCACTTCTGCCTTTCTTTCAGACTTTGGATCCAACACTGGATGGAGGAGTTCATCAAGTTGTTCAGGTTTCACCCTCAGTATGGCTGTTTTCTCATCAATGAGATGCTCCTGACACATTTCTACAGTCATTCTTACTGCAGCCGGGCCGTTTCGTTTCCCTGTTCTTGTCTGGAGCATGAAAAGCTTACCTTCCTGTATGGTGAATTCAAGATCCTGCATGTCTAGATAATGCTTTTCAAGCTTCTTTCTGATGTCTTCCAGCTGTTTATAGATATCCGGCATCAATTCTTCAAGAGAAGGGAGGTTTTTAGCAGTTGTTGCTTTTGAGGCTTCATTAATGGCCTGAGGCGTGCGAACTCCAGCCACTACATCTTCTCCCTGTGCATTAACGAGAAATTCACCGTAAAATTTATTCTCGCCCGTAGCTGGATCGCGGGTAAAAGCAACTCCAGTGCCTGAGTTTTCGCCCATGTTGCCAAAAACCATGGTTTGTACAGTAACAGCTGTCCCCCATTTATCAGGAATGTTTTCGATTTTTCTATAAGATACTGCTTTCTTACCATTCCATGATTGGAAAACAGCTGCGATAGCTCCCCAGAGTTGTTCCTCCGGATCGTCTGGAAAGTCTTTTTTCAAAACCTGTTTTACTTTTTTCTTAAAAATTTTTATCAGCTTTTTAAGATCTTCCACGTCCAGCTCTGTGTCGTCTTTTACCCCTTTGGAGTCCTTCATTTTTTGAAGTTCTTTCTCGAGCTGTTCGCGGATACTCTTTCCCTCTTTTGGCTCAATGCCAGCTGCTTTTTCCATCACTACGTCTGAATACATCATAATTAGACGTCTGTAAGCATCGTAGACAAATCTTTCGTTACCGCTTTTGGCGATTAATCCGGGTATTGTTTTTTCTGTAAGACCAATGTTGAGAACCGTTTCCATCATACCCGGCATGGAAATTCTTGCGCCGGATCTAACAGAAAAGAGAAGAGGATTTTGAGAATCCCCGAATCGGAGATTCATGATTTTTTCCACCTTTGAAAGAGCATTGTCGAACTCTTTCTTCAATTCCTTTGGGTATTTCCCACCTGTTTCCATGAAGTAGGTACAAACCTCTGTGGTAATGGTAAAACCTGGAGGAACGGGAATACCCAGGCTGGACATTTCTGCTAAGTTTGCTCCTTTTCCCCCCAGCAGGTCCTTCATTTCTGCACTACCTTCGGCTTTACCACCGCCGAAGAAATAAACATATTTTTTCGCCATAATACATCTCCTATAACTTCTAAACCATAAAAATTAATGTGTTACTTTAATAATAGAACTATAATAAGCTTTGTCGCTTAGTAATTCTACAGCTTTCTTGACTACAGGATCATCCTGTAAGCTCAGTTCTACACCTTTTCTGGTACCAAAGAACTTAGAAGCCAATTCCAGTCTCAGATATCTCTTTATTTCTGGGAGACTGTTGAGAAACATTTTGTTCTTTGATCTGTCCAACGACTGCTCGAAAAGATCGATGTTCTTTACAAGAGAGGAATCGTAGCCAGATTCTACAACATCTTTCTTAAGGAGAGAAAGGTCTTTTTCTATAGGATAGTGGTACTTAAAAGACTTTTTCTTTAGATACTGCCTGAAGTCGTTAAGAATATCTTCCTTAATTTGAAGAGTAGAATCAATAATTGAATGAGTATTGGCGTAATGGACAGCAAAGTTGAAAAATAGAGATTTTCTTATAAGGTCTACAACAAGATCACTCAGCATAGGTGGACGTACCACTACATCGGGTGCAATACCGCCGCCGCCGTGGACAGGTCGGCCAGAACGAGTATGATAGATACTTTTCTTATCAACAGTAAGCGAGTCACTCCAGAAAGAATAATTCTGTTTCTGTATACAGCGACCGCTTGGAGTATAATATTTCGCCGTTGTAATTTTCAAGGCCGATGTTGGGGAAAGAGGAATGACAGATTGGACAAGACCTTTTCCAAAGGTGGTATCGCCTACTATAATGCCTCTGTCGTAATCTTGAATTGCACCTGCCACAATCTCTGATGCCGATGCGCTGAACTGGTTAACCAGAACAACAAGAGGACTATCTCCGTAAATGGGGTTTTTTAGAGATTTAAACTCGTGGGGTGAATTTTTACTGCGACCACGGATTGAAACAATAACAAGATTTTTGGGGAGAAACATATCTGCGACCTCAACTGCCGATTCCAGCATTCCACCAGGATTTGACCTTAGATCAAGAATTAATCCTTTAAGATTCCGTGATTTAAGATTCTGGACAGCCTCGGCGACCTCCGGTGCTGCATTTTTTGAGAAACGGGTTAGTCGGACGTAACCAATACCATTTTTGATAAAACCCGCATAACGTACGTCTTCTACTTTGATTTTTTCCCTTATCAGGGTAAATTCGAGAAGTTTGGGTTCTCCTTCCCGCTGGATTGTCAGGGTAACCTCTGTGCCGGCAGGCCCGCGGATTTTACTGACTGTTCCCTCAAAACCAAGTTCTTTGGTCAGAAGCCCGTTAACTTTTATGATTTTGTCTCCCTCCCTGATTCCAGCTCGTGCAGCAGGTGTTCCAAGGAAAGGAGGCTCTGCTACAGTGACAACCTTGTTTCTGAAAGTGAGGAGCAGCCCAACTCCCTCGTATTTCCCTTGGGCAAGAATCTGGAGCTGCTGTTTGTCCTCTTTTTCAATATAAGAGGTATAAGGGTCCAATGTGTTCAGCATTCCGTCGATGCCTGCTTTGAGAAACTTGTCCGGATCTATTTTATCTACATAACGTCTGGAAACTTCTTTATAGATTTGTCCGATGATAGTAAGGTTTTTTGAAATTGTGGTATAAACGTCTCTCTTTTCCACGCTGTTTATCCAGAGAAGAGTTCCCCCTGTGAAAAAGAGAATTAAAATCAGGTTTAATGAAGATCGTTTAAATTTTTTCATAAGTATAAACTCCTTAAAAGATTTCATGTTGTTCTTTTTTTATATGTAATTGTTCTACTATAATTAAAGTATCCTGAAGGATTTCTTGTTCCAGGATTTCAACAGATTTTGTTCCATCCATAAGTTGCACACGATGAGGTTCTTCTCTGGCAATTTCCAGGTAGCCTTTTCTTACCCTGTGATAAAAGTTTTTCTGTTCGTTTTCCATCCTGTCAGCAGTTTTTAATTTGGTTCGCCTGCGAAGAGATTCCTCCCAGGGAATGTCAAGTATGTAGGTTCTCTGCGGAAGGGTTTTTCCGCATGCCAGTTGATTAAGATATTGAACTAAAGACACAGGAAGTAAACGGCCGTACCCCTGGTAAGCCACAGTGGAATCAGTAAAGCGGTCAGAGATGACGATTTCACCACACTCCACAGCAGGGCGAATAATTTCTGCCACCAGCTGGGATCTGGCTGCTTCGTACAGGAGAAGTTCTGTAAGAGGAATCATTGCGTGGTGACGCTTGTCCAGCAGGATACTCCGTATCTTTTCTGAGAGAGGAGAACTCCCCGGGTCCCTGACTAAAGTGACTGGATATCCCAGGCGGAAGAGTTTTTTATAAAGAATTTCTGCCTGGAGGGACTTGCCAGATCCATCAATTCCTTCGAAGGTGATAAAAAGACCCTTCTCCCCCTTTTGTTTTTTGTCTTTGGTAACCAGAGCAGAACCCCTTATATTTTAATTCGAATTAATTTCCATTTACCCCCCCGAAAGCGGTGGTAATTTATGTTGCTTTTTAAGATTTCATCTACCATTTGGATGGACCATATCCCGATAAGTCCAAAGTGGAAAATAAAAGCTCCCAACCAGTTTACCCCTACCTCCAGACTCAGAACAGCAAATATATTGACCCACATGATCCACTGAATGTCTCCGGCACCTCTGAGGCTTCCGGCAATAACTGTGTTCATGGCTTTTGGAACCTGGACAAGAGCAAAAACAAGGAAAAGGAGATGGAAGCTGTAATTGGCTATAATAACATCCTCTTTTCTGATGAAGAGATGGAGAATAGGACCAGAGAAAATGATCATTAAAATAAGAATGAGAACCCCAAACAGAAAGACAATTCTGTGAGTGATTTTTCCGGTGTGTTCTGCAACGATACGCTCGTTAGCACCGAGGTTTTTGCCCATCTGAGTCATAGCCGCAATGCCGAACCCCAGATAAAACATAGAAAGAACCCCCTGTATGCGGAGAAAAACCTGGTGTATAGCAAGTTCTCTAATACCCATAAATGCCACGTATCCTGTGACAATTAACTGACCGGCAGACCAGACCATTTGCTCTACCGTTGTAGGAAGGCCCATTTTGAAGAGCTGCTTAAGACTTTTCCATTTGGGGGTGGTCAGCTCTCTAAAAGAAAGGAAAAGTGTGGAGGTAGGTCTTCTCAGATAGAACAAAGTCAGGAAAAAACCCAGAGTATGTGCAATACCCATTGCAAGGGCTGCTCCCCTTACTTCCAGACGTGGGAAGCCAAATAGTCCGTAGATTAGGATCGGAGTAAGAGTAGCATTGGTTATGTTTATAGTAAGATTTATTGTCATGGAGAGATGGGTATCCCCAGCGCCTCGAATCAGACCCACAGCTACAAAGTTAGTGATAAGAATAGGAGCAAAGAAAGAAAGAAGTTGCAGATACTGAATTCCTGAATTCATACCGGATAGATACGAAGCGGAGAGGGTGCCAAGAATTTCCTTTTCTCTGATAATCCGGAAAATATAGGGAGCTCCGAAATACCATAGTATGCCGATGGCCAGGGACATAAGAAATCCCGCCATTACAGTCTGGCCAAGGATGTGGTTGGCACCCCACCGGTTATTAGATCCCAGATACCTGTTGATTAAAATAATAGCACCCATCACAAAGGTCAGAAGCACTGTGGATGTTACCAGTATAATTTGAAGGGCAAAACCCACCCCTCCTAAGGCGGCTGCGCTTAATCTCCCAATGAAAACTGCTTCTATTAGCCACATTACCGGCTGGGATGCCAGATCCAGAGCAGCAGGCACCGAAGTTTTTAGAATAGAGAAAATGGGAGCTTTATCGCTCAATCGTAGTACTCCAACCCCAGATGTGTAATAGGTTCTTCTCCGCGTAGATGCCGCAGTGTGTTTTTCAGTTTCATTAACTGGATGAATAGATCATGTTCTGGATAGAGACCAGGTGCTGTTATTGGGCTCTTGAAATAGAAAGAGAGCCATTCCTGGATTCCTTTCATGCCAACCCTTTGTGCAAGATCTGTGAAAAGAACCAGATCTAAAACCACAGGAGCAGCAAGAATGGAATCCCTGCAGAGGAAATCTATTTTAATCTGCATGGGATAACCCATCCAGCCAAATATGTCGATGTTATCCCAGCCTTCTTTGTTGTCTCCACGTGGGGGATAATAATTAATCCTGACCTTATGGTACAGATTTTTGTAGAGGTCAGGATAGAGTTGCGGCTGAAGAATATACTCCAGTACAGAAAGTTTTGATTCCTCTTTTGTTTTAAAAGACATAGGATCGTCGAGCACTTCTCCATCTCTGTTGCCCAGAATATTTGTGGAAAACCATCCATTGATGCCCAAAAGCCGTGCTTTGAAACCAGGGGCGAGAATAGTTTTCATCAATGTCTGGCCGGTTTTGTAATCCTTGCCAGCAATCGGAACGCCCATTTCATTAGCCAGGTTCCTTAGCGCTGGGATTTCTACGGAAAGGTTGGGGGCTCCCATGATAAATGGAATGCCGCTTTTAAGCGCGGCATATGCATAGATCATGGAACTGGGAATTGCATCGTGGTTGTCTTTTAGACCTTTTTCAAAACTTTCGATATCCTGATGTACACTTTCTGGTTTTATAAAGACTTCTGTGGAAGCGCACCACACCATGAGCATTCTGTCAACGTTGTTTTTGTCTTTGAAGTTTTGAATATCATCCATGAGCTGCTGGGCAAGATCCATTTTTGTTTTACCCTTTTTCACCCATGTTCCGCTAAGTTTTTTTACATACTTTTGATCAAAGACAGCTTTCATGGGCTTTATAGATTCCAGTCTTTCTCGAACATTCTCTAAGTCAGAATCTTTTAAAACGCCGGCTTTCTTCGCGGCAACATAGCCGTTGTCTTCAAAAATATCCCAGCCGCCAAAGACAAGATCTTCAAGATCGGCTAAGGGTACAAAATCTTTGATTTTAGGAATACGGTTTTCTGTACGCTTTCCCAGTCTAATAGTTCCCATCTGGGTTAACGATCCATATGGGAGATGATGTTTTTTAATAATGCTTTCAACCCCGGCAATGAATGTGGTTGAAACAGCGCCAAGTCCCGGGATTAATACGCCCAACTTTCCTTTGGGCTCACTGATGTGAATTCCTTTCTCTATCAAAGTTTACCTCCTTAAGTTTAGATTATTATGTTTTAAGATTGTATTTTAATAATGCGATTGTTCTCGTCGACAAGAACAATAGTAGGCACAATCTCTTTGGCCAGTTTTTCTTCGACGAAACAATAAGAGAGAATAATAACTAGATCATCGACAAGCGCCAATCTGGCGATAGCGCCATTCATGATTATCTCACCGCTATCTCTTTTTCCTTTAATTACATAGGTCTCCGCTCGTGTTCCATTGGAGAGATTGAGGACCTGGACCTTTTCATAAGGAAGTATTCCCGCAGCTTCCATAAGAGTTTCGTCAATGGTGATACTCCCCTCATAATTTAAGTCTGCCCCTGTTACCCGAGCACGATGAATTTTTGCTCGAAGCATGTTGCGTAACATACAAGCTCTCCTTAAGTTTTATTCCACTGAAGTTGAATGAGTCGGGTTTGGATTTGCTGTTTTTTGGATGTGGTTTTTCTTGTCTTCTTTCCATACATGTACAATTCGCTGAATAGCAGTTACATGCGACATAACAGCAATAACCCAGATGGCACCTACCAAAGCATAAAGATGAACCAGACCACCGACACCCAGTAACAGCAATCGTTCAGCTCTCTGCAGTATACCAACTTTACAGTCAAATCCCAGACCTTCTGCTCTAGCCCGTACGTAACTTACCATAAGAGAGCCTCCCAGTCCAACAGCGAGAGCCACTGATGTGAGATACCATCCATGTTTTATAAAGTAGAAGGCCATTCCGAAAAAGAATATTACCTCAGAATATCTGTCTAAAGTAGAGTCGTACAGAGCGCCGAACTTCGTTACCTTTCCGCTGTATCTTGCCAGTTTACCGTCTATTGAGTCACACATGCCAGAAAGAAGTATGAAACAAGCTGCTATTCTTAAAGAACCCACGGCCATGAAATAGGCTGCTGCAACCCCTGATAAAAAACTCACTGTGGTAAATGTATTAGGATGGAGATTAAGCTTTGTTGCCAGCCCAATTATTGGGTTAAGAGCCGAAAGATAGGCATTTTTTATTCTTTCTGGAATAGGTTTAATTTCTAATATGTTTGTCATTTTTTTCTGAATGCCCCTTTATTATTAGGACAAATTCTCCTTTGATTTTTCTTGAAGAAAAGATTTCCATGATCTCTGAAACAGAACCGTGGAGGGTTTCTTCAAATTTTTTTGTCAATTCTCTGCATACAACAATTGAGCGGTCCCCCAGCATCTCCCGGATGTCAGAAAGGGTTCGCAGCAGACGGTGAGGGGCTTCGTAGAGAATAATCGTTCTTGGTTCTGTGCTCAGCAACGTTAATCTTTTTTTTCTTCCCTTTTTTACAGGAAGAAACCCCTCAAACACAAAGCGATCAGTAGGAAGACCTGATACGCTAAGTCCTGCAATTGCCGCTGTTGCTCCAGGAACCGGAACAACGGGGATAGAAGCTTCTACAGCTTCCTTTACCAGGTTGTATGCCGGATCCGAAATACCAGGCGTTCCGGCGTCAGAGACCACCGCTATAGAATTTCCCTTGACCAGTTGGTTCAAAAAAAAAGGCAACTTTTTTATTTTGTTATAATCATGGTAGCTCTCCAGTTGGTTCTTAATACCGAAATGTTTTAATAAAAGCCCTGTATGCCTGGTATCCTCTGCTGCTATTATATCGACCTCCTTTAGTATACGGAGCGCTCGCAGTGTGATGTCTTCCATGTTGCCAATGGGAGTACTAACAATGTAAAGCGTTCCGGCATTTGTCGATTTTTTATCACTCAACAGGTTCTCTTTTCTCCTGGCAGACAATGCCCAGTGTCTCCAGTTCGTTTAAAACCGGTTCGTAGATCCCCGGAATTACGGGTATGTGAACCCCTGTTTCATTTATTTTTCCTTCAAGGATCAGCTTGCTTGCAATGGCTGCAGGCAAGCTTACTGTTCTTGCCATAGAAGAATCACCCCCTGGAATTCCAAAGTCGATAAGAGTGGAGGTGATTTTTTCTCTTCTGTTTTTTTCTGGATATTCTGCCAGAAAATCATGATGTAGAATAATCATGTCTCTTTCCCCTTCTTCATACTGCAACTTCTCCAGGAGTTTTGCAGCAAGTATATCTAAGGGTGTTTTCTGTCCTGAAGGAAGAGGGTCATTTCCCAGCAGACCGAGCCACTCAAAGCGTTTCATAATATCTGAATCAGGTGCTATATTTAGATAGGTAGCAAGGCTTTTCTTAATATCTCCGTCAGGTTCGGCATTTATGAGTTTTCCAATAAATTCTTTAAATGTTAAACCTTCTAAATCGTTTCTTTCTTCAAGGTCCAGAAGGCCAAGGTCAACCATTTTTTTCCATGTATCACACCAGCCAGGATAACGGAGCGTACCACGATACATAGTGGAAATACCGTGTAACCCATAAAGATCAATGTAGGGAAGAGAATTTCTGTTGGGATAAGCTTCCAAGGTTCCAATAGTTTCAATTTCAACATTCCAGTGATGGGCAAAGAGATTTTTACTTTCCACTTCGATAATCTCTCCGTCTTTTAAATATCGACCCGTATTTCTGCCTGCCAACACCACTCCTCTCGGACTCCATGAGAATTTATAGCCGAAAGGGTTTGTATTAGCCTCTGGAGCGGGAAGACCTCCACAGTAAGAATGGAAACTGACAATTGTTCCCTGGTTGTTTTTAACGCTGTGAATAATCCGCATAGCAGACATGTGGTCAATGCCTGGATCCAGACCAATTTCGTTAAGGATGAGGATACCCGCTTTTTTTGCTTTGTCGTCTAGCTTTTTCATGGCATCACTGATATAAGAAGTGGTTATCATATTTTTCCCTTTAGCAATACACATCTCAGCCACAATAGGATGATATGTATACGGTACCAGACTTACGACGAGATCTGCCTGGGAAATAAGTTCGCTCAAATCAGCTTTATTCTCCAGAAGTAATTTTTTTGCTGTGCCTCTGGGGTGTCCATTGATCAAATTTTCAGCCTTACTTACTGTGCGAGTAGCAACAGTTACTTTGAAATCAGGCTGATCAAGAAGATAGCGAACGATTGGTTTGGTAACAAGGCCAGCGCCTAAAATGAGTATGTTTTTCATCCCGGTCTCCTTTAGGTCAAAGATATTTTTTTAAATATTCATATTGAGGTGTTAATTTGCCGTTATACAGAATAACACTGTTTTTGATGCTGGGAGGCAGTTCGCAATGAGCAAAGTCGGTGGAAAAATCAGCCCTGAGGATATCTGGAACCAACTTTGCCAGAGTGTTTCCAAAATCAACTGAAGAACTTCTTGGCAGTTCACAGGGTAAGTTGTCAACAGCAAGAACCACCACACCTGTTCCCTGATAGCCATCAACGGCTCGATCTTCCAATGGGTTGTATGTAAATACTGGATTGTCAGGCTGAGTAGTGTGTACTGTGCATTCAATTGCACCTTCGATGTCGCATGTGATGTCCCCGATGAGCCGGAGGTGGGGAATTTGTTCTCTCTCGAAAAGATTTTTTAGACCCTTTTTTGTAATCAGTCTTGGATAACGGGATGTCCAGAAAATCGCATTGATTAATAGGGTGATATAAGGTAAATATGCTTCGAATTTTGACTTGTATTTTTCAGGATGGTCATAGTAATCCTGAAGTGAAAAGATGCTTTCTTTGGAAACAGGATCCACCATATCTTCTTCCTTAAAAACAACTTTGTAGAGATAGTTTCTGGAGCTTTTCTCTTTTTTGAAAAGAGAAGTCAATTCCGCTGGAGTGGTTTCCTTATAGGGAAGAAGATCAAAAATTTCCTGGGCGCCTCTGGACACGTGGCCATACCCGGCAAACCCACATACCAGAGGTGTCAAGGAAAGAGGAAGGCCCTTTTCCTTAATCCTTTCTCCCACAATAGCCACAGCTTCTTTTGCTTCCTCCAGAGAGTGGTACTGAAACGTCTGCTGGACAGGGGAGAAAGGATTGGAAATCCCTTCCCACTCCAGTCTTTTGCTTAAGGCCCAGAGAGAATCTATCATGCCAGCAAGACCTGCATATCTACCAAAAAACAAAAGACGCCGCCCATTTTTATCCACTATCTTTTCGTAATCAATAAGATAACATCCCAGGGACATTAATCGTTTCAGCATGGGCATGTTGTATTTTTGTCCTTTGATTGTATGTGAGAAGAAAGCATACACTTTCCCTGGTTCAAAGAATGAAGCAGGCATTTCCTTGACACCGAATATCACTGAGCAGGAGGAAAGATCTTCCTGAACCACTGCACCGCTCTTCCTGTACTCTTCATCAGTAAAAATACGTATTTTTGAGGGCTGGATAATAGTCTGGATGTTATGCTTTAGTTTTAACTCCCTAATGTTTTTGGGAGTTAAGGGTACTCTCCTTTCCCACCTGCTTTTGTCCTCCCGGCGAATTCCTATTACTGTTTTAATAGCAAGAACTCCTAAGAATTAATCTTTACGCAAAGCGGAGTATTATAAGAATAATAATGGAAAAAGTCAAGATACTTATATCAATTTCCCTTGGTGCCCCCTGTTTTTTCAGTTCGTTATTAGTAAAATGACAGTATTGTTTATTATAACCAAGTTCACTCTAAAAAGCCCTAAAGGGCTTCGGGAAATGATTATTTATTTTTTCCCCCGACATAAACGTGGGGACTATTCCCTCGTTTTGTTGCTAATTAGCTCCGTCCTTCAGGGCGGAGGATAAATC
>CAYYPT010000055.1:0-4684 GCA_964473625.1 uncultured bacterium
GTAATATTTGACAAATAACTAAATTGAGATAGTTATTTTTGTTTTGCAGGAAAAATTCTTTGCATTTAAGTGATTATCATTGTACATTACTAAAATATTTGATAAAAGCTGGAGAGGCTTTTTTTGAATGAAACGGGATTATTTTATCATTATTATAATTTTTCTGTTCTTGCTTTCCTGTGCAAAACAGGGATTTCCACCAGGAGGACCTGTAGATCGAATACCACCTAAAATTGTCCGTACCATTCCTTTGCCCGGTGCAACTTTTGTTGATCCTCGCACATCTGTGAAAGTCTGGTTTAGTGAGGGAGTTATTCCTGCTTCTGCAAAGGATGCTGTTTTTATCACTCCATATCCTGGCGAAGGGGTGAAATACAAATGGAGGGGGAAGAGACTTGAAATTGTCTTTCCCCGTCCACTCAAAAAAAATTGTACCTATGTAATTACATTTGGTACAGGAATCAAAGATTATCGTAACAATGGTATGGAATCTTCCTTTATCTTAGCTTTTTCTACCGGTCCAGTTCTGGATAAGGGCGAGATCAGTGGTAGAGTCTATGGGATCAAAGATGCAAAAGGAATAGATATCTGGGCATACCAGATTAATGACCACACGGATCCCGATCCTTCTACCAAGGAGCCCGATTACATTGTTCAGTGTGAAGCGAGTGGCGGTTTTCTGTTCTCCCATATTTCTTCAGGATTATACCGCTTGTTTGCTGTTCGTGACAGGGCAGCAGATAGAATATACCAGCCTGGGGAAGATGAAATCGGTGTTGCTTTTAGAGATGTTCTCCTTTCGAGAAAGAGTTCTCTTCACAGTGACAATCTCTACTTCAAGGTTATGAAGGAAGATACAACTCTTCCTGGGCTTGTGAGAGTGGTCCCAGTGGATTACAATCATCTTACACTCCAGTTTGATAAACCTCTTTCCTCACAACAGATTTTTTCGCCAGATTCAATATTGATTGTTTCAACAGTGGATACTCTTGACACACTGGGCGTGGAGCAGTTTTATCTTGACCCTATAAATTCTAAAATTGCTCATGTGATCACATATCGGCAAAAGAAGGGCGAAAAGTATAAGCTTAAAGTAAAAACTCTTTTTGATGAAGCAGGTAATTCGATAGATAAAAATTATAGCAGAGCTTTTTTTAATGGGTCTGAAAAGGCTGATACGACTTCTCCTGAACTGGTAAAAATAGTACCAGAGCCTGGTACAAAATCAGCGAATCTGAGAGGACTTGTTCATTTGATTTTCAATGAGGCAATGAATCAAATCAAATTTCCTGATGGATTTTTTCTTAAGTCTGATTCAGGCAAATTGCTGTCGGGTTCTTTTCAGTGGAAAAATCCTGCTGAGGTTCTATTTCTTTCTCGTAAAAAATTGAAAAGCTCTTCCACCTACACAGTAGAGATTTTTGGAAAGAATGTGATGGATCTTGCCGGTAATCCAGTAGCTGACACATCATTTCAGTTCCGCACGTTAAATAAAGATACTCTCTCCGAAATTAGCGGAACACTATTCGACCGTGACTCAAATGCAGTTGGGCAAATTTTTGTAACAGCTATGCAAATTAAAAATCCCGGTTTATTGTACACTCAAATTCTCCCAGCTCCTGGGAGATACCAATTTACTAATGTACTTCCGGGTTCTTATACCATAGAAGCTTTCAGAGATAGGGATGGAAATGGGAAATATAGTTTTGGTAAACCATTTCCCTATAAACCTTCAGAGCGTTTTGTCGTATTAGAAGATACAGTGAAAGTAAAACCGAGATGGCCCAATGAAGGTAACGATCTTATACTCCCATGAATAGCAGTGGGAAATACATCAGTCTTTTTTTACTAATTATTATTTTATTTTCTGGCTGTCAGAGAAATCTTCTGAAGGAAGTTCAATTTAGTCCGGGCCGGACCGCATGGTGTTGGGGGGGAGACAATTCAAGAAGAGGAAAGAGTCCAGAAGAAATTACTCCTCCTTTGAAACTAATCTGGACTTACAAAGCAAGTTCTGCTATTGGTAAGTCAATTGTTGCTGCAGATAGTTTTCTCTTTTTTGGGATGAAAGCCGGTGGAGTTGTTGTACTCAATTTGAATACCGGAAAACCTGTAAAGAAGATTAGGACCCATAAAGTAGAAGTAACCTGTTCTTTAGATGGAAGACGCCTTGTTCTGGCCAGACGCTGGGGCAGGCCTTCTTTGCGTTCCATTGATCTTTTTACGGGTAAGACAATCTGGAAAAGGAACTTAGGTCCAATAAGTGGTGAACCTTTAATTATTGGGAACAGGCTTGTTTTCGGCAATGAAGGAGGAGAAGTTTTCTGTCTCGATTCCGGCACTGGAAAAACTCTCTGGAAGAAAAACCTTGGTGAGCATCTTCGTGGAAGTTTATCCTCTTCAGGGGACAATCTCTTTGCCGCTACAGAAGAAGGAACAATATGGTCGTTTTCTCTCGAAGACGGAAGAATAAACTGGAACCAGAAAATTCAGAGCGGCATTTTATCTACTCCTGTTATTGATTCTGGAAAATTGTTTATCGGCACAACAGGTGGTACTTTTTACGCACTTTCTCTAAAAGATGGATCCGTGGTCTGGGAATTTAAACCCAGAGGAAAAATCTACGAGACAGCAGCGGCAGCCGGAGGATTTGTTTACTTTGGAACCACACAGGGTGTTTTGTACTGCCTATATGCAAAGAATGGGGAAAAGAAATGGTCTTTTAGTACAGGGAGTGTTGTAGGTACTTCACCCCTTATCTCAGGTTCCTGGCTTTATTTTGGTACCTTAGACAAAATCTTCTATGGAATTCTTCGAGAAAATGGTGAAGAGAAATGGAATTTTAAAACAAAAGGAAGGATACGAACTTCTCCTCTTATCCGGGGGAGAAAACTTGTTATTGCTTCTGAGGATTGTTTTGTCTATGGATTTGCTGAAAAAAAATAGATTTGGTTTTATTTTTGTTTTCTGGAGCCTATTTTTTTCTCCTTCGATTTTGGCCCAGACGCAAATTTCACCCGATTCGATTCAGTGCACAATCGAGCTTCAGTGTCAGTTTTCTGGGCTGGAAGTTTTGTTTGACAACAGCAAGATTGGCCGGACACCAATCCCTATTTTGCATGTAAATCCAGGGGTCCATAGGATACGTGTGAGACATCCAGATCCCTCAGGCTGGTTGAATCGTGATTGGGAAAGAGAAGTTATTTTAAAAAAAGCTGAGAAAAAGACTCTTGTTGTTAAATTCCCTGATACTTACTGGGTTGACTCCGATCCTCCAGGGGCATCTGTTTTTTTTATGGATACTGAATTAGGTAAGACACCAATGGTTGTAAAAATTCCTTCAGGGGAGGATGGTTTTCTGGTCCTAAAAAAAACTGGATACAGCGATTGTCAGATTAAATTAAATTTTCCTTCATCATCTCTCGTTCATGTTTCTCTGAAAAAAATAGAGATGTTTAGTGATATGAAGAGTAGTTCCCATAAGCTGAAGAAAAGTTGGATTATTGGGAGCGGAGCTGCAGCTTTGTTTTCCGGTGTTGCTGGTTACTGTTTTAAAGCAATGGCAAATCGTGCTTACGGAAAATACATGGCGGCAACTACCCCTGAAAGTATGAATTACCACTTCAATAATACAATTAAGTTTGATAAAATTTCTACAGGTTTCTACGTAGCAGCAGAGGTGAGTCTTGTTTTTTCATTGTTTCTTTTTATAAAAGGTATGTAGCCTGAAATAGCATTGTATCTGGTAGTTAAAAGCTTTATAAGTGTGGATTCTTCCAGAGACCACTACCGCTAATCTCTGGAACGGTCAGGAAGTGGCAGGAGATTCTTCGTCGTGCCAATGAATCGGTACTTTTTTGAATGACAAGTAGTCCATCTTGTGTCTTCCCGAGCAAAGCGAGGGATCTAATTTTACTGAGTGGTGAACTATATTTCACTATTTCAAGTTCTTCGTTTCGGTGATGTATCAAAAGGAAGGTGTAGATGAGAGCAACTCTCCTCATCTACCCAGCATTTTTATTTTATGAGAAGATCAACGGTTCCTATGAACGTCAGAGTAATTATTCCGGGAATACTTCTTTCCCTAACGATTTCAGGATGTTCTCAGAGGGGAAGAAATAATCCTCTGGACCCCCAAAACCCGGAGACCAGAGGACGTCCAACAGGTCTGACTGTTATCTCAGAAAAACACAATGTTACCCTCACCTGGAACTCTATTTCGCTCAGAGGTGTTTTAGGATACCGCCTCTATAGATGGATTTGGGGAATAAATAGTTCAAAAAAAATTTACTTTATACCTTCAGATTCATCCTCGTTTATAGACAAAGATTTACCCTACGATCAAAAAATAACGTATCGTCTTTCGGTTGTCTCTTCCGGATACGAAAGTCCTCTTTCGGATAGTGTTTCCATTACTCCCGGTCCATACAATTATTGGTTAGTGGATAATTATGATGGTATTGTATTCAGGTTGACTTACGATGGAATGCACATACTTACAGAAAGTTCTTATATTCCCCAGCCAATATCTGTGTCAGCAGATTCTTTTTCACAGACAGCATGGGTTGTTAATAGTATAGGTTATCTTTTTAAGTTTTCCTCTAATGGAAAGATACTGCTAACAATAAAGGAATTGGATCATCCTTCTAATGTGGATGTAGATGTTTCCAACAATCTGGTCTGG
>CAYYPT010000055.1:4784-14410 GCA_964473625.1 uncultured bacterium
GATGGTTGGTTGTGGGTAGCAGACAGCTTAGAATTGCTTCGAATCTGGCCTGATGGAAAGTTAGAAAAAATAGCAAAATTGGATTTTCCAGTTGTTTCTCTTTCTACTGATCAGAGGACAGGTAATTGTTGGGGTATTACAGAAGCAGACAGAGGTAAAAATCAAGTTGTGAAACTCAGTGTGGACGGCACTTTGATAACAAAGGTGAAAGGTTTTTATTATGCACGGTCATTGATTGCTAATTCTTTCAACGGTGGCTGTCTTGTTGCTGATACCGGAAATGGCCGGGTTGTAAGGGTTCCAGAAAATGGAAGTATAATAGGGACATTAGATAATTTCTTTACGCCATGGGATATTGCAGTGGAGTAATAGTATTATAAATAAAATCTCTATGATCTGTCATGAGGAATCTTATATGAAAACACGATTGGAAAAAAGCGACGGAATTATTTTTCTTTTAGCACTGATAGGATTGGGGATTTTTATTTTGCTTTATCCAAAGCTTTTCCCTGAAGCTTCTATCAGGATGGATATTGGAAAAGAACAAATTCTCCAGAGAGGTACATCATTTGTTGAGAATCTGGGGTTTGATCTTAGCAATTACCACAGCTCTGTGGAATTAAATTACAATGAGAATCAGCTCCGGTATCTGAACAGAGCTTTTGGAACTTCCCGGGCTAATGATTTAATGGCAGATTCGATTCCTGCTTTTTATTGGTCTATCCATTGGTTTGCTCGAAAAGATTCATCCAAAATTACTACTATACATATTGGAGGAGGTGAAGGCAGTGGGATAGATTCGGCACATGTCAATGAAATCCAATTATCTGTAGATATGCGAGGCAGACCAATAGAATTTATATTTAACCAAGCCAAAGAAAATTTTTCTCCAAAACCATCTACTATTTTAGCGAAGAATAATCGGGCAGTAGCTGAGAAACTATCTAATAAGCTTATAAATATATATGGGGGAATCTGGTCTTTTGAAAAAGAAGAAAGAAAATTAGGTGAGAGTGGAACAATTTATCAATATAACTGGAATCGAGAGAAAAAAATAGGAGGAGAAAGTATTTCTCTTCAGGTAGATGTTCAGAATGAACAGATACATGGTTTTTCCCAAACATTTGTTATCCCTAAATCTTTTCTAAAAACAAAAACTAACGAGAAGTTAGAACAAATCCTTGGAATTATTTTTATCCTTATTTTATTTCTTTTTCTTCCTATCCTTATAATAATTTATTTTATACAGCGGCTTCGTGCTGATTTAATAGATCTGAAAAGTGGTTTGGTTCCAGCGATTATTGTTATTTTAGGATGGGGGATTTCTTATTGGATACAGGTGGCTTACCACTCAAGAGAGCCTGGTTGGCAGTCGTTAGTTGGTTTTATGTTTACAATGTTATTTGTTGGTGGAGGAATCTGGGTCCTGTTTGCAGTAGGAGAATCATTAACCCGGGAAGTCTGGCCAGAAAAGTTAACAACATTGGATACCTTGCGGAAAAGAATCTTATTCCCTCAATTTGGTCTGGCTTTGTTTAGAGGTATAGCACTTGTTTTCCTTGGATTAGGCTTAGTTTCTTTGCTTGATTATGTAAGTGTAAATTTTTTTGATGGACACTTCGATCTGGGAAAATCTCCACTTTATTTCTGGACATTACGGTGGCCAAGTCTTTATCCCTTAAGAGGAAGTTTTTTAAGCTCACTTTACATTGTCGTGAGTTTTTGTCTTCTTGTACACACACTTTTGAAACAGAGATTTAGGAAAAATGTTTTTATCTTACCCATTCTTTTTTTATTTTGGGGATTGGTAAGTTTTCCAATTCCAAAAGTTCAGCCTATATTCCTCAATATGATAATCAATGGTCTAATAGGTTTATTATTTGCATTATTCTTTCTCCGTTACGATTTTACCACAGTGGCTACTGGAGCAGTTGGTTTACCGATACTTTTTTACAGCATAGCTGCATTAGAGGTTGGGAGTAAACTCTTTACTCTTCATGGAATAATTTTGAGCGGACTTTTGGGAGTGGCTTTTCTGGTAGCATTTTTAGCTTATCGGGGAGAGACTCCTTCACCAGAACTTGTTTCTTATGTGCCTGATTATCTGAAACGAATTTATGAGAAGGAAAGGATAAAGAGAGAATTAGAAATTGCCCGAAATGTGCAGCTCAGTTTTCTGCCACGGAAAAATCCTGAAATTGAAGGAATCGACATAGCGAGCCTCTGCATACCGGCTGAAGAAGTAGGAGGAGATTATTACGATTTTATTGAGATAGATCCCAAAAAATTAGGAGTTGTTATTGGAGATGTTTCTGGTAAGGGAATTTCGGCTGCTTTTTACACAACTCTAACAAAGGGATTTTTGAAATCAGTGGCACGGACTGTTTTATCGCCTAAGGAAGTACTGATAAATATGAATGAACTCTTCTACCAGAATGCAGAAAGAGGGGTATTCATTAGCATGATCTACGGAGTATTTGATCTGAATTCTGGGACTTTGACTTTTGCCAGAGCTGGTCATAACCCCATGATTCTCCGCCGTTCCGGTGAAGGAAAAACAGAAGAGCTCAATTCTCCTGGAATAGCGCTTGGTCTTGAACAGGGTAATATTTTTGCCAGTACTATAGAAGAAAAGACCATTGGTATTGAAAAGAATGATGTGTTTCTCTTTTACACTGATGGATTTAATGAGGCTAGAAATCATTCCAATGAAGAGTTCGGAGAAAAACGCTTGATGCAACTTGTTAAAATTTATGACACACTTTCTGCTGAAAAGTTGTTGCAAAAGATACAGTATGAAATTCAGAGTTTTGCAGCTGGTGTGTCTCAGCACGATGATATGACAGCAGTCATTGTTAAAATTTTGTAGGTGCAATAATGAAAATTCAAAAATATCATTTTATTGGGATTATTCTTCCTTTTCTTTTTCTGCTACTGGTTCTTGCTGTGGATGTCCAACTTTTTTCTATTGAGAATCTTCCTGTTATAGCAAGTCGATTTCGGGAGCTTGTTTTTTTAATTACAGTTGCTTTTTCCATATGGGGAATTTCCAAGCTGCATTGGCTCAAACACCGTTCTATTCTTCAGAAGTTAAAATTTTTGTGGGCTTTTATATTACTTTTCTGGGGTAGTACAAAACTTTTGGAAATAATAGCGGATTCCAGTGATCATTTTTTCTCGATGGTAGTTCTTTTCTTTATGATTTTTATTTCAGTATGTATTTTTCTTACCCTGAAGGAACTAATCTTTATTCAGCAAGGGAAAAAGACCGAGAGAAATTTTAGACTTCTTCTTATTTTTATTTTTCTTCAAATAGTTTACGTACTACTCGACGGTAGAGAAATAGAGACAGTTCCTTTCTACTGGGGAATGGAATATGCCCAGTTTGGGTTAAAAGAGTTCTTTTATGCTTTTGTAATTTTATTTGCGATTATTAATGGATTCCGATGCAAGTGGATTCACTATCTTAACAAGAAACAAAAAGTAGGTGTGTTCTTTTTTGGTGGTTTAACTTATCCTATAATTATATCTATATTTTCTAATTCTTCCAAAATAGTAGAGAATTTCAGTACTGTCGTAGGAAGTTTTATAGACTGCGTGTTGCTATTTTATATTATTTACTCTGGAATGGCACTCCTTTGGATATTGTTCCAACTGCCTTCTGCGGGTTTGATGGACCGGAAAATGAGAGAGATCCAATCCCTACAGGCACTTAGTGCCACTATTGGCTCTGTTTTTAATATAGAAGAACTGGTTTCAAAAACTACAGAGCTTTCTTTGGAAGTTGTTGGGGCAGATTTTTCATGGCTGGAGTTAAAGAAAAATTCAACCTATTGGCTGGCAAGTACCCATGGAATTAAATCTGAAGATGTGGAAAAAATACCCGGAGATGTCAAAAAAACTCTTAGAAAAGAGATAAGTAAGAATGATGGGGTTTTGTTGATTAATAATGTAACCAGAGATAAGAGAATCAAAAAGATTAATAAATGGAAACCCAAAATTGGTTCCCTTCTGGCTGTATCAATTAGATTTAAGAACAAAGAACTTGGAATTCTTTATGTCCTTAAGCGTGAAACATTTGGATTCGTAGAAGAAAGTGCCAGTCTTTTCCAGACTTTTGCTGATCAGGTAGGTTTAGCCTTAGAGAATTCGAATCTTGTTAAAGTGACTATTGAACAGGAGATTTACAGAGAGGAACTCCGGCTTGCTCATCAAGCCCAGATGCGTATTCTGCCCAGGGAAATGCCAGAAATAAAAAATGTTGATACTGCTGCTTTTTGTATTACAGCTAATGAGATTGGTGGTGATTTTTATGACGTAATTGTGGTGGGCAAAGACAGAGTGGATTTTGTTGTTGGGGATGTTTCGGGTAAAGGAGCCTCGGCTGCTTTTTACATGGCAGAATTAAAAGGAGTTATTCAGGCACTTGCACCTCATTTTTCTTCGCCTAAACGAATCTTAATAGAAATCAATACATTTCTTAGAAAACATTTTGAACCAGAGATGTTTGTAACAATGTCTTACGGAATTTTTTTGCCAGCGAAAAAAAATATACGTATTGTTAGAGCCGGTCATCCGCCTGTTGGTTTGCTTAGAAAAAAGAAGGTTTCCTGGCTGGAATCTCCTGGTTTGGGATTGGGTCTGGCTTCTAATGATATTTTTACTGTAAGCTTGAAAGAAAAAGTGCTCACTTTAAAAAAAGGAGACGCACTCTTTTTCTATACTGATGGGCTCACAGAAGCGAGAAACAAGCGTGGTGAAGAATTCGGCGAGCAAAGACTCACAGAAGTCTTGAGTAATATAGGTGAACAGAGAGCCGAAGAAATGCTTCAGGAGATTCGTCAACATATGGAAACGTTTACTCATGGTGTGCCTCGACATGATGATGTTACACTTGTTGTTGCTAAGATTTTGCGATAAGTAATATACAATTGTAAAGGAGGAAAATTAATGGAAAAATTTGAGGTTAAACGAAAAGATGTAGAAACAGTATCCATAGTTTATTTAAAAGGATACTTAGATGCTCACACAGCACCTGATTTTGAAAAGGTACTTCAGGATCTGGTAGAGGAAAACAGGGTACAAATAGTTGTTAATCTTTCAGAATTGTCTTATATCAGCAGTGCTGGGTTGGGTGTTTTTATGGGATTTATTGAAGATGTTAGAAAGAAGGGAGGAGATATTAAATTAGCTGAACCCACTGAAAAAGTATTCAGAGTTTTTGATCTTTTAGGTTTCCCAGTTCTCTATGAAGTTTTTCCAAGTGAGACAGAGGCTATCAAAAAATATCAAGGTTCATAAAATTTATTACAGAGATTTTTGATAAAAAGGGTAAATGTATGGTAAAAGCGACTAAAAACTATCACTTGAAAATACCAAGCCAGACAGACAATTTGGAAATTATCAGGAATTTTATCTCTGGGGTGGCAAGTAAAGTAGGGTTTGATCCAGATGAGGTTAGTAAGATTGAATTGGCTGTGGATGAGGCCTGTACAAATGTGATTGAACATGCCTACCAGCACGATGAAACCAAAAACATTGATATTGCCGTTAAAATTGATTATCAAAAATTTACCGTTGTTGTGACGGATCGGGGTAAGGGTTTTGATCTGCATGATGTGGAACTTCCCGATATGAAAAGCTATTTAGCCGAGCTTCGTGTGGGAGGATTGGGAATATATCTTATGAAAACACTGATGGATGAAGTGGACTATAGTTCAAAGCCAGGCGTTAAAAATGAAGTACGGATGGTGAAGTATTTTCTGAAGAAGGAAAAGACTAAAAAATAACTCCCTTTCTAAAGCATCAGGTAGGTTGAAGGTTTTGCTTCACCTCGACGAGAACAGGGGTTTTCGTCTCCCCTGAGGAGGGTAGATTGAAACATCTACTTCAATCCGATGAGAGCAGAAGCTTTCATTTACCTCACGTGTATGAATGGGAAAGTATAGGTAGTGTTCATACAAAACGTAGAGCACAAATTTAACAGGGAGATGTTATTATGTCTAAGCGTAAAGAAGCTTTTATGAGGATTCTTATAATGGTTGTCCTAACGGTTTTTGTCTTTAGTCCTATTAATTCGTTCTCCCAGAAGTTGACTGGTGGTGGCAACATGTTTATTTCGCTACAGTATTGGGAGAAAATCGGCATGAAAAATGACCCAAAGATTGGCCTTGGACTTAGTGGGACCATGGGCGTTGGCATAATGGTAGATACTACCGTGAGAGTTATAGTTGGCCCTCATATTGCATATAACATGTGGGAGGCCAATTATGCAAATAAGCCTCAAAGCTACACTCAAACTGTTTATACTTATATGATGGATGCCGGGCCTGGTGTTGTAGTAAACTTTTACGATACAGGTACTTCTATTCAAATCGCTACTGGCAAATCGCAAATCAGCTCCGGCATGATTCTGAAAGATGGAAGAAATGTTAAGTATCCCTATAATAGAAATTTTTATACCTTCTACTATGTTGCTCTTGGTTTCAAGACCAAAATTTTTGAGTTTGGACTTGGGTACACTTCGTATTCTGGTTACGCAAAATACTGTAACCGACTTGAGTTTCTATTTGGAATCGAGTTGTAGCAGAAGACCATATGTGAAAAGCTCAAAGATTACCAATGGTCAAGTTACCGCCAGATTATGGGGATAGATAAAGAACCGGTTTTTAAGGTTGATTTTCTGTAGGCTTAAGAGACTGTTTTAACCAGAGACGAGAGCGGAGGTTTTTTCCGACGAGAGCAGAGGCTCCCGTCTGCCCATGGTGGTATCTGTACCGATAAGAAATTTTCATATTGCAGTAAGAGGGAAAACTATGTCAGGAACGAAAAAAAATAAAAAAGAAGAGTCTTTTCAAGAACTCGACGAGCGTTTTCTGGAACTTACATCCCTTTTTGAAATTAGCCATTCCTTAACTTCTTCTCTCAGTATCAGGTCGATTCTTGAGAACATTCTTCGCATTCCCATGGGACATATGTTAATAAACCGCGGTGTGGTTTTCCTGAAAAGGCAATCCGGAGATGAGTATGTCCTTGAGGAATTAAAGGGTTTGTCCCGCGATCTTATAGGAAAGTCTCTTCGCATTGATTCACCTCCATCTCGCTCTATGCTTGTTAATGAAATAAGAGAAAGATATAATTGGCTGCAATTCTTTGAACAGTTTGGAATACAACTTCTGCTCCCGCTTGTTGTTTCTCAGGGAATCATTGGAATTGTGGGCTTTGGTGAAAAGATAGGTGGTAAGCCTTACGAAGAATCTGAACTTGAGTTTTTGAACTCAATTTCCAATATTGCTGCTACTGCCGTGGCAAACGGCCTCAATGTTGAAGAAATTCAAAAGGTGAACAGGAACCTCGATAGAAAAGTCCAACAGTTAAATACGATCTTTGATATCAGCAGAGAATTGAATATTACACTGGATCAGAAGAAGATCGCAAGTCTTTTGAGCTTTGCTGTGATGGGGGAGCTTTTGGTAAACAAGTGTGTTGTTTTTACTAAAAGAAAAGATGAAATGGAAATTTTAGTTGCCAAAGGAGTAGATTCTGTTCTTAAAGTAGAGGATGATCTTGCTGAAATATCTCAGCCTCTTCTTTTAGAAAAAACGGAACGATTTGCGTTATATAAAAAATTGGGAATAGCTGTTCTTGTGCCCATGCGTCTTCAGGATGAGACAAGAGGAATTCTTGCACTTGGTCAGAAAATTTCAGGAACGGGTTTTACTGCTGGAGATCTGGAGTTCCTGACAACTCTTGGCAATCAAGCTATGACTTCTTTGGAAAATGCGAGATTATTTGAGGAAACTCTTGAAAAGCAGCGAATGGAAGAAGAACTTAATTTGGCAAGGAATATTCAACAGGGATTGCTTCCTTCTAAGCTGCCTCAGCTAAATGGTTATGAAATCGCGGCTGTCAATATACCAAGTAGACAGGTCGGAGGAGATTATTTTGATATTATCTCTATTTCAGAGAATAAATATGGAATTGCGATAGCCGATGTTTCGGGTAAAGGAGCGGGTGCAGCGCTTCTTATGGCTAATCTCCAGGCCAGTCTTCATGCACTGGCTACAAGCAATATTAGAATTGGAGAAATGATTTCAAGGATCAATAATCTTATCTATCAAAATACAGCATTGGATAAGTTTATTACCTTTTTTTACGGAGAGCTTGACACAAAAGAAAATACCTTTACTTACTGCAATGCTGGGCATAATCCTCCTTATAGAGTAGATGAGAAGGGCAAAGTAGTTGAGCTTATGGTAGGGGGAATTATATTGGGTATGATGAAAGATGTAGTATTTGAGACTGCAACGGTTACTATAAAACCAGGTGATAGAATTGTTATGTTTACTGATGGTATTACTGAGGCAATGAACGAGAAGGAGGAAGAATTTGGAGAAGAACGGTTGAAAAAGCTGATACAGAAATGGCCTAATGTTTCATCTCAGGAACTTATGGATAAAATCATTTCTGAAGTGAAAGAATTTAGTAAAGGGACACCTCAAGACGATGATATTACTATGGTTATTTTAAAGGCTAATCCCAACCCGAATTAACTGATAAGCAATGTTCCGTACGCAAACCACATTCTATTCAGATAACCGAAGATAGCTATAAATGGATTCCTTATCCGTTAATTCGGGTTTCAAAATTTGAAGGAGGAGACAGATGAGACGTCGAACTTTTCTTATTTCTGCTGCTCTATCTGCTGCGGCTTCCACTTTTTTGGGAAGGATTGCTGTTGGTGTAGAGAAAATTCAGGAACAATTTATTATTCATAAAAGCAATTTTTGGAATGGGAAATTTTTTCATCAAACAAGGGTTGATAACTCTGGTGAAGACAAAAATATTATCAAGGCAAGGATTCAGGGGAAGTGGGAGAATTATAAAATGAGAGAATTGGATAAGCATTTTATCGAGTGGAATATTCAAGATCGTCTTGAGAAGCTTTCCATCATGCGTGGGGGCAAAATGCCAGATTGGTCTGGCGCACACAATGCTGCAGTGGCAACATATGGAAAGAACAGAGGTGACAGCCGTTTTACCTTGAATAATGCTGTTAAAGGTATGGGATTGTGTCCTAAAAAAGAACGTCTGGGAGAGATAATAAAGAAGCTGAGACAGACTCGCAATGAGCCTATGACAGAAAAATTTAATGTACTGGAGTCTTTATATAAGGACAAAACATTATGGGATTACAGAAAACTTCTTTCACTGGAACTTTACTCAAATCCTGATTTTGAAACCCATACTTTTTTAAACCAGATGAGTAATCCTATTTCAACAATAATTTTTCTTGATATTCCTTCTTATGAAATCAGGACAGTAGTTAAGCTTTTTCATCCAAAAGATCCTGATTTGACAGAATATGAGAAACAGATTGTAACCTATACTAATACTATCCATACATATATGCACAGTCATTTTAAATCAGTGGTTCCAGCAGCTCTTTATTATGTCATCGAGGAGTTTGACAACTCACCCGGGCGAGGAGGAAAAGGGAAAAGGGTTGTCTAAAAAACTAAACTTTTCGAGTCCCTCGATAAGTTCAGGGGAAACTACATCGATAGTTATAATAGTCGCCGCTGAAAAAATCTATAACATCTTGTAAAATAGTTCTTTGAAATGAC
>CAYYPT010000056.1:0-6612 GCA_964473625.1 uncultured bacterium
GGAATTTATAATGGATTTTTACAGACGGACAGGAGAATTAATATTTGGCACGAGACTAAAACGAATAAGCGACAAATTCTTAATGGATGTTTCTAAAATTTACAAATCACTTGATATACCTTTTGAAACAAGTTGGTTTCCGTTATTCTATCTATTGAATGAGCGAGGTGAGTTGTCCGTAACAGAGATAGCCAAAGAACTGAAAATTACCCATTCTGCAATCAGTCAGATGGTAAATACCTTAGAAAAGAAAAAATTAATAAAATTCTTAAAGGATAAAAATGATAGAAGAAAAAGATTGATCTATTTTACTCCACAGGGTTTAAAACTTATTAAAGTTCTTGTCCCAATCTGGAAATCCATTAAAACGGAAATGGAAGAACTGCTGAAAGAAAAGAAACACAGCCGCTACTTGCTGCTTGCCCTTGATGAATTAGAAGACTCAATGGAAGAGAATGATCTCTACCATAGAGTGATAGAAAATCTGAAGAGAATAAAGTATTAAACTTTTGCAAAGATAAAATTGATCGAAATTTGACAAGGAGGTTTAAAAATGACTGTAGTTTTAGATGGTTCTCACCTTACAGTTGAGAAGCAGGTTCAAATTGCCCGACACAACGAGCAGGTTGAAATTACACCTGATGCACTGGAACGGATAAAAACTTGCCGAAACATGCTTGAGAAAAAAATCGAGGCGCATGAAATTATGTACGGAGTAAATACAGGCATCGGTGAGTTTTCTGAAGTGATCTTGAATGATGAACAGGTAAAAGAATTTCAAAAGTATTTAATTTATAATCATGCTGCAGGTATTGGTGAACCAGTGCCAATAGAATATGTGCGTGGTGCAATGGTTGGAAGAATCAACGTACACGCAAAAGGCCGATCGGGCTGCCGCCCAGAAATCACCATGACACTTGTAGAGATGTTGAACAAAGGTGTCACGCCTGTGGTTTGCCAGAAAGGATCTGTAGGTGCATCTGGAGACCTGGCACCTATGGCCCAGATTGCTCTTCTTTTAATGGGAGAAGGTGAAGCTTACTACAAAGGAGAACGTCTGCCGGGTAAGGTTGCTATGGAACGGGCAGGAATTCCTATCCCTGGGCTGAAAGCCAGAGATGGACTTGCCACTATCAACGGCTCGAATTTACTTACAGCAATGAGTTCCATCCAGCTTTACGATATCGATCGCTGGCTCAAACAGGCAGAAATTGCTGCTGCAATGACTCTAGAAGCACTTTATGCAAACATGAAACCCTACGATGTTCGTTTGCACGAAGCCCGTGGTTTTCCAGGAGCTATAAGATCTGCAAAAGCAATAAAAAAATGTATTGACGGAAGCGATCTTTTATCAGGCAAAATCAAAACAAAAGTTCAGGATGCCTATTCCATGCGGTCGACTCCACAGGTTATTGGTGCAGCTCACGATGCTGTCGCTTATGCTAAAAAACAGGTAGAAATAGAATTAAACGGTGTAGGAGATAATCCTGTATTCTTCCCAGAAGATAACCTTACCCTAACAGGAGCAAACTTTCAGGGAACTCCGGTCTCACTGCCAATGGATAATGTGGGTGCTGCAGTAACCATGGTATCTGTCCTTTCTGAAAGACGCCTCAATCGTCTGACAAATCCTGCATTGAGCGTCGGTCTACCAGCATTTTTAACCAAAGGCGCAGGTATGTTTTCAGGCATGATGCTGAGCCAATACACAGCAGACATGCTTATAGTGGAACAGCGAATTCTATCTGCACCAGCTTCTACTATGTCCATTCCTGCTGCTGCTGATCAGGAAGACTTTGTTTCAATGGGTATGAATACAGCCATTAAAAATACTCAGATACTGGATAATGCTTACGGAATTCTCGGGATCGAATTTATGGCAGCAGCACAGGCACTTGACTTTAGAGATTTTAAACCAGGGAAAGGAGTTCAGACAGCACGAAATGTAATCAGGAAATATGTTGAGCATCTTGATGAAGACCGGCCTCTTTATAAAGATCACATTAAGATGAAAGAACTTGTTAAATCGTGTGAAATTCTTGAAGAAGTGGAAAAAACCGTGGGAAGTCTGGGATAGAAATAGACAATATTATAAACTAAACTTCGGGAAAAGGGTAGTTTTTTGTTTTCTGCAGAGGCTTTCTCTCTCCGCAGGCTAACCCGTGAAAAATATTCTGCATCTGAACTCTCGTGTATATCAAAATTTAAAAGGGAAGAAACATTCATTGCTGAGCAAAACAATTTATGTTCTGAAACATTTACGAAAGGGACATAAAAAAATGGAAGTTATTCTGATGTTCTTTTATTTTTCTTGACATGGTTTTTATAAATAGGTATATTTAAAACTGTTTGATTATTAAGAATTGGACAATGGGCTACGTATGATTCTTTCCAAAATTGTTATTCATGGTTTCAAATCCTTTGCAAAAAAAACAGAACTCCATTTTGATGGTAGAATTACAGCAGTAGTTGGTCCTAATGGCTGTGGAAAGACCAATATAGTAGATGCTATCAGATGGGCACTTGGAGAACAAAGACCATCTGTTTTGAGAACAGACAGAATGGAAAATATTATTTTTGGTGGAGCTCATTCCTCGAGGCCATTGGGCATGGCAGAGGTTTCTGTGTTTTTCGATAATTCCGACCATCTTCTTCCCATTGATTACACAGAGGTTGTTGTTACGAGGCGTCTCTATCGATCCGGGGAAAGTGAATATCTTCTCAACAAAACGCCTGTAAGACTTAAGGATATAAATGATCTCTTTATGGATACAGGTGTGGGGGCTGCCGCATACTCGGTAATTGAACTTAAAATGCTGGAAGATATTCTAAGTGATAAGGCTGAAGACAGGAGAAAACTTTTAGAAGAAGCTGCCAGTGTAACAAAATACAAACATCGTTTGAAAGCTGCAGTCCGAAAACTGGATGCCACACGGAATGATTTGCTGAGAGTCAATGATATAATTGGAGAAGTGGAAAGATCTGTTTCTTCTCTCAAACGTCAGGGACAACGTGCTAAAAGATATCAAATTTATCAAGAAAAAATTAAAGAACTGGAACTGAAAAGTGGACAACAGATATTTGCTCGGCTTAAGCGGAAGATAGAGCCATTAAAAAAAGAACTCGAATCTTTTAAAAAACAGAAGGAAGGTCGGACAACCAAAATTACCAGAGAAGAGGCGGATTTAGAATCTCTCCGTTTAAATATTGTAGAGCAGGAAAAAGCACTGGTAAAAGCCCGGGAGGAGCTCAGTACAACAGTTGAGTTAATTCATCAAAAAGAAGGAGATATCAGAGTAGGTAGAGAGAGAATTTCATCTCTTGAGGAAAAGAAAATTCACTACAGCCAGGAAATAGAAAAGTTAAAAAAGAGATTGGAACAAAACAAACTTCATCTCGGTGTTGCCCTTAGTAAAAGAGAATCCCTTCAGGTAAAAATTACAAGCACCGGGCGAATTTTCAACAATAAGAAAAAAGAATTAGAAGTATTTCAGCAGGGACTTAATCTTAAAAGACTGGAACTTAACGGTAAGAAGAAAGAGATTATTGAATGTCTAGAAGAAATTAATCGTTTAAGTGGAGAGGAGACAAGACTCAGAGCAAAGATGGATAACAGTCGCGGCAGACTGGAGCGACTGGATGAAGAAGATGCTGCTTCTACCGAAGTTATAAGTAAAATTCAGGAGAATAAAAAAGAGTTTGATAGGAAAATTCATTCCCTCCAATTAGAACGAAGCAAAATTCTGCAAGAGAGAAATAGAATCATAGAAGCAGTTGAAAAGCTTCGCAAGACAATAGAATTAGAAAAGGAAAATCTTTACAAAAGTCAAGGTGACCTTGATGTGCTTCAGGGTAAATTGTTATTTCTGCGAAATGTGGTGGAAAGCAGAGAAGGAGTCACAGATGGTGCCAAAAAATTACTTAGGGAAAAACCTGAAGGCCTTCTTGGTGTTTTACCCGATTTATTAGAAACCTCCCCTGAGCATAGAAAAGCTATTGAAGCAGGGTTAGGAGAAGCTCTTCATTATCTTTTGTTTGAAAAAGCTTCACATGCGTTTAGTGCTCTTGGCCTCCTGAAAAGAATGGGTGGGGGAAAGGTAGCAATGGTTGCTCTTGATAGGGTAGAAGCTCTACCTGAACAAAAAACTCCTCGTGTGATACCACAAAATGTAGAATCAGTTGGTTGGGCAAATGATTTAGTAAAATGTGACAAAAAACTCAGTCCAATTCTTAATTATCTCTTAGGAGATTTATTAGTTGTTAAAAGTCTTGATGGGGTAAAGAAAACTGTCGATGTTTTATCAGAAAAGAGTATTCGTGTTGTTACTCTTCAAGGTGAACTAGCAACAGGATGGGGGGTGATTCAAACCAGTGAATCCCGGGAAAAAGATATCGGGATGATCGGCCGGTTACAGCGTATTAAAGAGCTGGAAAAGGAGACAAAAAGACTACAAGAGAAAATATCAACAGTAGAGAAGCAATTGACTGAAAGAGAGACAGAATATACTTTTCTTCTTAAGAAGAAAGAAAAGATCGAGAAAACACTGAGCAAGAGCGAGGAAAAGATTGCAGAGACGGAGAAACAGCAGGCAAGAGTCCAATTTGAAAAGGAAAAAGCAGAAGAGAGACTCGGGAATAATGCAGAAGAGAGACAGAAACTTCTTACAGATATTGAGACAATAAAGGAAGACTTAGAAAATCTTCGTCCAAGAATGGAAGAACTAATAGAAAAACGAGAGCAGTTAGAAAATGTTTCTACCCAGATTCAAGCGGAAGTAAATAAACTGGAGGAAGAAGAAAGAGTAAAGGAAGAGGAAGTTCATCGGCTCAATCTTTCGGTTGTACGCCTTAATGGAGAAGCAAAAAATCTGGATTATGATATTGAGCGGTCGCAGAGTCTTGAGGAAGAAATAGAAACAACCATTGAGCAACGGTCCCGTGAAATTGAAGAAGCTGCTGTGCAAATAGAACAGTACAAAAAAGAGATAGAGCAAAAAGAACAGGAGTTGGTAAAGGATTTTTCCAAAAAGGAGGCGAAGGAAAGCCAGCTTGGAGAGCAGGAGGAATCCTACCAGAAATTAATGGAGGAACTTAGAAATCGTGAGAAGGAGGTGCGGCAGGTTCGGCGGGAACGTGACCAGGTTTCAGAAAGAGCTCATAACTTAGAAATGGAAATTGCTGAACTAGAACACCAGGCACAATCTCTCAAAGATCGACTTAGGGAAAGCTACAACGTAGATTTAGAAAAACTCCCTTTTGAGGAGGAAGTAGATTTAGAGGAAATTGATAGAGAACTTGAAGAACTCAGGCGAAAAATAAAGGCTATCGGACCTGTTAATTTAATGGCACTTGATGAATATGAACGTGAAAAGGAGAGATTAGATTTTCTTAATCAACAGAAGGACGATTTACTTTCTGCTGAGGAAACCTTGAAGCAAACTATTCAGAAAATAAACCAAACAGCACGACAGAGATTTAAAGATGTGTTTGGTACAGTACAGAAGAATTTTCGCGAGACCTTTCGCCGTTTTTTTCAAGGTGGGGAAGCAGACCTTCGATTACCCGAAGATGAAGATCCTCTCGAAGCACAAATTGAAATTATTGCTCGCCCTGCTGGCAAACATTTCCGTGATTTGAGTCTTCTCTCTGCAGGAGAAAGAGCTTTAACAGCAATTTCTCTTCTTTTTGCCATTTATTTGGTGAAACCAAGCCCTTTCTGTATTCTGGATGAAATTGATGCTCCATTAGATGAGGCTAATATAGAAAGATTCGCTCGGGTAGTCTCCGAATATGCGGAGAGAACGCAGTTTATTATTGTAACGCACAACAAAATGACAATGCGTATAGCCAAGACTCTTTACGGAGTAACTATGGAAGAACATGGAGTATCTAAAGTCGTTTCTGTAAAATTTGAGGATAATGAATAAAAAATAGGTTCAGATAAGTTGAAAGGTGAATATTACCTGCTTTAGAAAAAAGTAACCAAAGAATCCGCTTTTTTGAAGACCTTGAGTTACTCTGTTCAAGTTGCTTTTTGAAAAACAAGCCGTAATAGCCTCCCAACCTCGTCACACAAACGTTCTCACCTTTATCATTGGATTCTAATTCTTTACTGAGATACTATTATCTTATCAAAACCATCCTTTTCGTAACTGACCGACCCTTACCTATCTGAAGTCTGTAAAAATATATTCCATCGGATACAGGTATTCTCTTTTCATCTCTACCATCCCAGCGAACTGTATATTCTCCAGCCGGCTGCTCTTTATTCACAAGTGTTTTGATAACCTGCCCCAGTGAATCGAAAACTTGAAGTTTGACCTGACCAAATTCCTTAACAGAATAGCGAATAGTGGTGGATGGATTAAACGGATTGGGATAGTTCTGCTGAAGAGAAAATTCCTCCGGAATATTTCGATTATCAACAACCCCTGTCAAAAGATCATTGCGCAGGATATAGAGTCCACCCCATCCATCGGCTACATAAGCATAATTGCCAGAAACATAAACACCATCAGCATAACTTCCTGTATCAAAATAACCAACCTCTCTCGGACTGGACGGATTACTTACATCTATAATACGTAAACCATCATCCCCATCCGCTACATA
>CAYYPT010000056.1:6712-14302 GCA_964473625.1 uncultured bacterium
GAGGACTATACACCAGAATCTTCGGGCCAGATTTTTTAATCTGGCCCTTCTGGTTTAACTAAATTTTTGCAAGTCGTTTCGGACCAGCTTTTTTTACTTCTTCAGAAACATCCTTTTCAAAAATCTTAAAATTCTCAATAAACCGAGCTGCTAAGGCATCGTACTGTTTCCAATACTCATCCTTATCACCCCAGGAGTTTGAGGGTTCAAGCACATCCTCTGGCACACCTGGGCAACTCAATGGAACTTCAAACCCAAAGAGTTTATCCTTGCGGTACTTTACTTTGTCTAATTTACCTTCAAGCGCTGCATTGAGAAGATTACGAGTATACCGAATACTAATCCGTTTACCCACACCAAACTTTCCCCCAACCCAACCAGTGTTTACCAACCAGCATTGTGTCCCATGTTCCAGTACCCTCTGCTTCAACATTTCTGCATACTCAGACGGACGCCTTACCATAAAGGGAGCACCAAAACACGGACTGAAGGTAATTTTTGGTTCGATGCCAAGGCCTATCTCGGTTCCTGCAATCTTGGAAGTATAGCCGCTGATAAAATGATACTGTGCTTGAGCAAAATTCAACCGGGCAATAGGAGGCATAACACCCGATGCATCACAGGTAAGAAAAATAACATTTTTAGGATGTGAATGCACCGTACCTTCAAGAATAACATTGGGAATAAAATCTATTGGATAGGAAGCACGTGTATTTTCAGTTAAAATATCATCGTTCAGGTCAATATTGCGGCTAACAGGATCGTACACAACATTTTCAAGAATAGTCCCAAACTTTCTTGTGCATGCATATATCTGCGGCTCGTGCTCAGCAGAAAGACGAATAACCTTCGCATAGCATCCGCCTTCAAAGTTGAAAACCCCCAGAGGCCCCCAACCATGTTCATCGTCACCAATTAATCTTCTTTTAGGATCTGCAGAGAGTGTGGTCTTTCCGGTTCCACTAAGTCCAAAAAAGAGGGCTACATCACCTGCCTTACCCACATTAGCGGAACAGTGCATAGGCAATATCTCACGAAACGTGAGAAGGAAATTCAATACAGTAAAAATTGATTTTTTAATCTCTCCGCCATACAGTGAATTAGCAATTATTCCCAACCGTTCAGCGAAATTAATTATTATAGCTGTATCAGTACGTGTACCATCTATCCTGGGATCAACTTTAAAACCATCAACAGTAATTAAAGTAAACTCAGGAACAAATTGTCTGAGTTCATCGCGATTATTTGTAGTGATAAACATATTTCTGGCAAATAAACTATGCCATGCTTTTTCAGTAATAATCCTGACAGGCATTCGATATTCTGGATCGGCACCTGCATAACAATCCTGCACAAAGAGTTCTTCATCCTGACAATATGCCTGCACCCTTGCCAGAATTTCATTAAATTTATCAACACTTATCGGACGGTTGTACTCACCCCACCAGATCTTATCTTCTGTAATTTGTTCTCTAACAATAAATTTATCTGAAGCAGCTCTGGCTGTATGTTTGCCAGTTCTCACAAGTACAGGTCCATGCTGGGCGATATGCCCTTCGTTGCGAAAAATAATTTCTTCATAAAGAGCAGGTTCAGGTAAATTCCAGAAAATACGTTTTAAATGGACTAATCCATGATTTTCTAATCCGTAATCTGACGCAAGCTCTGTTGCTTCTTCAGTAGCCGGTGTATTAATTTCTAAATATTTACTCATGCCCAATCCCTCACTAATTTACGATCACCAATATAAAGTTCATTTGGAGAATTGGGATCCAACGCCCATTTCATGCGCTCGATACCTTCGATAATTTCTTCTACCGAACCACAATAGCTTAATCGCAGATAACCGTCCATACCAAATGCTGCCCCGGGAACAGTTAAGACCTGTACTTTATCAATCAAAAAATTGGAAAGTTTAACAGAATCCTTTTCGTATGCACTAAAATCAGCAAAACAGTAAAATGTACCATCGGGCTTGGTAACCTTTACTCCGTCGAAAGAATTCAAATAATCTAACATCACATCGCGGTTGTTTTGCAATGTTAATCTAAGATTTTCAACAGATGATTGCGATCCATTTAATGCTCCAACAGCCGCTTTCTGAAGTAAAACAGAGGGGCCTGAAGTTTGTTGGCTCTGGATGTTTGCCATAACTTCTATCAATTTCTTATTTGCTACTGCCCAGCCTATTCTGAAACCAGTCATTGCATACTGTTTTGAAACTCCATTTATAACGATAAGCTTTGAATTATCTGATAGATCTTTAGCATAATCATAACAATTCACTGGTTTTTTACCATCAAAAACAAGACGATGATAAATATCATCCATTATAAGATAAAGATCCCGCTTTTCGCAGAACTCGACCACATCAGCAATAAATTCCTCTGAATACATTGCCCCAGAAGGATTATTAGGACTATTAATCATAACAGCTTTAGTATATGATCCGACTCGTTGTTCAATATCCTGAATTCGCGGGTAAAAAGTACCGTCTTCTGGGGGAGCAGGCACTGGAATGCCCTGACATAGTTTCACCATCTCAGGGTAACTTACCCAGTACGGGGCAGGGAAAATAACTTCTTCTTGAGGATTAAGAATAGCCTGCAGGGCTACCATTATAGCTTGTTTTGCGCCGCTTGAAGCTATAACATTTTCTGGAGCAACCAACCGTTTATAATGTTCCTCTGTGTATCGAATTATTGCTTTTTTCAACTCGGGAATTCCATCTGCGGGTGTGTATCTTACCTCAGCAGTGTTTAAATGTGCTGCTGCTGCAATGATTGCATCCAGGGGTGCTTTGCTCTTTGGTTCGCCACCACCGAGATGAATAATTGGATCTCCTTTTTGCCTGAGAATCGCGGCTTTTTCATTCAGCGCAAGCGTAGGCGACGCACTAATAGTCCGGGCAATCTGGCTTATACTCATTTGATAATCCTCATTTTTATACAAAATATACCTTCTCGTTCTCAAATCTGACAAATTTAAAACAATTCATCTTAAAAGTCAATATAAAAATGCAATTCGTATGAATTTTTAAGGGAAAATTTTCCACCGTAATGTAAAAAAGTTATCTAACCTACAAGAAATTCTGAATCTCTGAAAAACCTATGGTAAAACACATAATTTAACCTTTGAACCAGCAAAAGGCCATTCTATTTTCTAATAGGATGATATATGTGCGTACTCTGACCGTAAAACGCCTCTGCAGCTTCCATCAAAGTTTCTGAAAGCGTTGGATGTGGATGTATAGTAGCTGCAACATCAGAAATCAAGGCTCCGCTCTCAACTGCCAATGCTCCCTCTGAAATAAGTTCACCCGCCCCTGAACCAACAATTCCTACTCCAAGGATTTTTTCTGTATCAAAATCTACTATGAATTTTGTGAGTCCGTCAGTCTGCCCCATAGTTGCGGCTCTTCCGGAGGCAGCCCATGGGAAACGAAGAATTTTAACCTTTAGGTTTTTCTCTCTGGCTTCTGTTTCGGTTAAACCACACCTGGCGATCTCAGGATCTGTGAACAGAACAGCAGGAATTGCCCGGGGAGTAAATTTAACTTTATGCCCTGCAATTGCTTCGACAGCTACTCTTCCTTCACGAGTAGCTTTATGCGCCAGCAAAGGTCCGCCTATAACATCTCCAACTGCGTAGATAGAAGGCTCTTTTGTACAACGTTGATCGTTTACTTTTACAAATCCACGTTTATCAATCCCAACATTGGTATTCTCAAGCCCCAGACCACTGGAATTAGGTTTCCGCCCTATTGTAACCAAAATCTTTTCATAAAAACCTTCCTCTGTTGTCCCATCCTGTTTTTTAAATTCTACTTTAACCCCATTTTTTTCTCTGACTATACCTGAAACCATAGTGTTTAACATAATCGACTCAAAAAGCTTCTCCGCAGTTCGGGAGAAAACTCTTACCAGATCTTGATCAGCCCCCGGCAGGAGATTCGGCATCATCTCTACTATTGAGACTTTTGTTCCAAGAGCAGCATAGAAAGTCCCCAGTTCCAACCCAATATATCCACCTCCAACAATCAACAGAGATTCAGGAATACTTTCTAATTCCAGGGCTTTTGAAGAATCCAAAATTCGGGAATAATCAAAAGATATATCGGGTAAAGCAGCAGGATGTGCACCAGTAGCTAAAATTGCATAATCAAATGATAGTTTATCAAAAGATCCATCCATCTTATGGATTTCCACTGTATGCGGGTCAAGAAAACGTGCTTTGCCTCTAATGGTGGTAATCTTCCGCTGTTTACAAAGATAACCCAATCCGCCTGTTAACTTCTGGACTACGTTATCTTTCCACTGTCTTATTTTATCAATATCAATTTCTGGCCTTGAAAATCCAACACCCCACTCTCTAACTTTTTCAGTTTCTCTGATTATCTTTGCCAGGTGCAGCAAAGTCTTGGTTGGAATACAACCTCTGTAAAGACAAACTCCGCCTGGATTGGGTTCAGGATCAATTAAAGTTACATCCATCCCGAGATCGCTGGCTAAAAAAGCAGCCCCATACCCTCCTGGCCCAGCACCTATAACTGTCAATCGTGTTCTATTTTCTTTTTCTGACATTAAAACACACCTCGTCAAATTTCTTATCAAACAGATATTTTATTCTGCGTCACGGATAATTTTTAAAACCTCACCTGGAGAAGAAGCAGATTTTAATGCTTCACAGAAACCCTGATCAGCAGTCAAACGAGCAATCTGAGCCAGTACCTGAACATTGGGACCTGCTGCAGTTTCAGGTGCAAGGAGAAAGAAGAAAAGATGAGAAGGCTTCCCATCAGCGGATGCGAAGTCGATACCTTCTGCAGAGATTCCCAGAGACATTGCCAGATCATTAGCAGCTTTAGATTTAGCATGTGGCACAGCTATTCCCTTTTCCAGACCAGTGCTCATAAGATTTTCCCTATCCATTACTGCTTTAAGGGCCGCAGTTCTGTCATTGATTTTCCCTGTTTTCATTGCTAGATCAAGAAGTTCTTCAATAATACCCTGTTTATCTTTATGAGTTAATGAAACGGTGATTGTTTCTTCAGTAAGTAGATCAGAAAGCCTCATATTTTAACCCTCCTAAAAATTAATTCATTCTGTCTCCACAGTATTATAGATGTGTTCCACCCTCTTAGCATCCTTTACAATGAGCACCGAACATTTTGCTTTCCGAAAAATGAGTTCGGCTTCTCTATGAAATGTGTCTGTTCTTGACAAAACAGGCTCTAATTCCCCCATTACTAAAAGATCTATTCCCCATTCCTCAATTTTTTTTGTTACTTCCTTGTTCACAACCCCTTTAACTAATTCTGTTTTAATGTCTACTCCTTTACTCCGTGCCAGTTCTGAAATGTAGTTTAAATACCTTTCACCATCCTGTGTTAAATCCTGTTCGTAATCCATTTCTTCGATCTTTACAAAAATTCTGGCTCTCAAAAGTTCTTTTAAAAGACTCATATTCACAACATAAAGCGCCCTTAATTCTGCATCAACTTTTTTCGCCAGAGCAATAGCATACTGAGCGGCCGTCACACATTCCTCAGAACCATCCACGTAAAGGAGAATTTTTTTAATAACTCCATCATGTGCCATAGACTTCACCCTTTCTTTTTCTCCAATCGTTCTTTCACAATTTTAAGAGTTGCAAATGTTTCTCGTTCACTTTCCTCTAAAGTATCTTCAATATATTTAACTGACTCGTTATAATCTGGTATGGCTATCTTTTCCAGAGCATTTACTCTACGCATTGTTTTTCGAACTTCTTCAGCAATTCGCATCAAAGAGATACGGAGTTCTGCCAGTTTTCCAATATCCTTAAGTAACCCTTTAAAATGAACAATGGCTTCGTCCACCCAGAAAGAAGTCTCCCCAGGACTGAAATACGGTGCAATATCCTCAACTTTTACCTCAATTTGAGGAATATTAACACCCATAATTTTGCGCATGTTAATTGTTAGATCTGATCTTATATTCACAGCAGGAGTAACACTCACTACTGCCTGTCTACCCATAATAACAACTGCACTCTGGAGTGCTTTGAATGCAGAAGCAAGCTCTTTTTCCACTTTTTCCTGAGCATCGGCTGTTCTGTCAAGCAACCCCATAAGCTCCACTACAAGAATCTGACGCTTCTGTTCTAAAAGATCATAACCTTCCTGTGCAAAAGAAAGTTCTCTTTTCAGCCGAAGCAAATTTGTCTTTGTAGGAACTACTTTATAACGTGCCATAACCCAAACTTATTATGTAATGTCATTCTGTTCAAAACCCTGAAAAAATTATTCCAGCTTCGTTACACATTACTATTTCTTTTGCAACAATTTTCTAAATTCGAGAAGGTTCATGCCTAAGAATAACATGGCTTCCAGTCCTATGATCTATATAATAATATCCCTTTTAATTGTATCCTGAATATTTTCTAACACCTCTTCCCGTGTTTTACCCTGAGAAACACAGCCGGGTAAAGCAGGACATTCAGCCACAAATGTCCCATCTTCATCCTGTTTAATCAAAATCCTGTATCGCATAATCACTACCTCTTGATATTATCCCAAACTTACCAAAGACTCCATTATGAATGCAGTTAAAAGGACATTGTTCTAAGTCGAAACCCTAAAGAAGTAAACAGCCACTCTAGGGCGAAGAGTTTACTTCCAAGTTTGTTTTGGCAAAGTTCATCCTGTGCCTGGCGAAGGAACCTGTTCCGAACGAGCTCGAGGAAATCCGGATATTCTTTCCTCACAAACAAGGTTGTTTTTACAAAACCATTCTACTGTTTTTTGCATACCTTCTTTTAATCCAACTTTTGGCGTGTATCCCAGAATCCGTTTTGCTTTACTGATATCTAAGACTCCATCCAGAGTCATATAATTAAGATAATCATAGAGAGGGAAAAAATCCAGTCCCAAAAGTTCTGCGCCTTTCTGTATAATAGCACTAAAAAATCTTGCCAGACCAGCCGGAACTGACCATCTTGGTGGTTCTACTCCCAGACAATCTGACAGAGTTTCAAAAATTTCTCTGTAAGTTGGAGAATTTTCATACCCGATTACAAATTTTTCACCAATCGCCTCTCTCTTTTCAGAAGCCAGAATCAAAGCTTCAACCACATCTGAAACATAAACCATATTTAACCTGTGACTTCCATCATCTATCAGAGGCATCCATCCTTTCTTTACCCATTGGATCATTCTAGGAATACCAACCCTTGCTCTTGGTCCGTAGATTGCAGAAGGTTCAATAACTGTAACAGGGAAACCTTTTCCCTCGTAGTCCTCAAAAACTATTCTTTCACCTAACAGCTTTGTTTTTTCATAAACATTGAGAGGTCGCAGTTCAGTCTTTTCATCGATTGGTCCTTGGCTCCATCCGTAAAAACCAATTGAGCTTACATGAATAAATCTTTCTACACCGGTTTCAACCGCTGTATTAACAAAATCTCGCAGCGCATGGACATTTACAGAATAAAAAATTTCCTCAGGCAGAGAGAAATCAACCGCACTGGCTGTATTATAAATCTTCTTCACTCCACTGCACGCTTGTTTCAGGGATTCACTATTTCTCAGGTCTCCCCTGACAATTTCAA
>CAYYPT010000057.1:0-14297 GCA_964473625.1 uncultured bacterium
AAATTCAAATGACTACAGCCGTTCCAGCAGCAGTTACCATGAGCATACCTTCCCGAACAACTTCATAGTCAATGTCTACTCCCACAACAGCATTCGCCCCCAATTCTTCAGCATGTTCCACCATCTCCTGAATAGAAATCTTTCTTGCCTGGATAAGTTTTTCTTCGTACGCACCAGCTCTGCCGCCAACGATATCACTAATCGAAGCAAATAAATCCCTGACAACATTTGCTCCCATAATAGCTTCGCCAGCTACAATTCCCCTGTATTCTTTTATTGTTTTACCTTCTATGGTAGGTGTTGTCGTAACAATCATCTTTCTCCTCCTTTTTAAGACTTTATCCTCTGGATTATTTTTCTATCTTCATTAATTACTAAGTCGTAAAAAACAGATGGTGCTTTTTCCTTTAGAATATCCAAAATCGCTATTGCTACTTTCCGTATTTCCCACTGTGCTTTTGCCGCTCCTCTTGTTTCAAGGATATGTCTCCATTCCCGAAAATTTGCCGTGATAACTATTTCGCTTTCTACACTGTTGGGAAGGACAAAGCGTGCATCCTCATTACGAATTCCTATCTTCTGAAGCTCAGAGTAGACCTCTCGTGCTTTTTCCATAAAATCAACAAAGATTTTATGAGCTTTGGGGTTTTCCTCAATTGAATGAGGCTCAATATAACGGAAGGTTTTTTCATTTACATATCGCTGTGACTGTTGGGTGAATGAAGCCATTCTGTGCCTTACCAATTGGTGGGTGAATGCCCGTGATCCGCCTTTTATCCTGAACGTTGCGGAAGCATGTTCCAACACAGAAAGATGGCCACTCTTTACCAGCATTTTTACAAATTTCTCGGCAGAATTTTTCCACACTTCTTTTGCTTTCCACGAATCACCATTTATTATAAATTCTTCGCCTTTTTTCACCTGAAGCAATTCTGGATGATCCTCCACCCTGAAAATTTTGGTATTGTCTTCCTTTTCTGCTCGCAAAATTGGGAGATCAGTTTTTCTGTCAAAGGAGAGATAGGCTGTTCTCCCTGCTGATTCTATAACTTTTTCAGCATCCGGTGTTATTGAAATTAGTTCAACCAGCATGGTTTAATCCTGTTAAGTAATGTTTGTTTCGTTTAAGGTAAATACTATTTAATCACATCTGTACCCACATACTTTCTTAAAACTTTCGGTACCACAATAGTTCCTTCATCGGTCTGGTAATTTTCTATGATGGCAATAAGAGTGCGAGGCAAAGCTACGCCCGAGCCATTCAAAGTATGGACATACTCTGGTTTTGTCCCTTTCTCTCTGCGAAATCTGAGGTTCATTCGTCTTGCCTGAAAACCCTCAAAATTGGAGCAAGAAGAAACTTCCAGCCACTTATCAATGCCAGGCGCATATGCTTCAATGTCGTAACACTTAGCAGCAGCAAAGGAAAGATCGCCTGTGGCCAGAAGGGCTACCCGATAAGGAATTTCCAGAAGCTGGAGAACTTCCTCAGCATCTTTTAATAAAGACTCAAGTTCATCGTAAGAGGTTTCCGGCTTAACAAATTTTACCATCTCTACTTTATCGAATTGATGAATTCGCATCAGGCCCCGTGTATCGGCACCGTAAGATCCTGCTTCCCGTCTGAAACACGGCGTGTAAGCAGTATACTTTAGAGGAAGTATATCACCGTCCAAAATTTCTTCACGATGGAGATTTGTTACAGGAACCTCTGCAGTTGGAATCAGGAAAAGATCGTCCTTTTCAATTACATACATGTCGTCTTCCAATTTAGGGAGCTGCCCTGTTCCGAACATCATCTCCCGTTTTACAACAGCAGGAACCCAGACTTCCTTGTAACCATGTTTTTCTACGTGGAGATCAAGCATAAAATTAATGAGGGCCCTTTCGAGTCGTGCGCCAATGCCAGTAAAAGAAACAAAATTTGATCCTGAAAGACGACTCCCTCGCTCAAAATCAAGAATGCCCAGCTCAGGACCAATTTCCCAATGAGGTTTTACTTTGAAATCAAACTCAGGTATTTTCCCCCATTTTTTAACAATTTTATTGTAACTTGAATCCGGACCAACAGGAACGGACGGGTGCGGAATGTTTGGAATTCTTATCTGAATTTCCCGAATCTCTTCCTCTATTTCTCGTAATGTTTTGTCCAGCCCTTTTATTTTTTCTGAAACTTTTCGCATCTCTGAAATAGCAGATTCAGCAGCTTCACCTCTTTTTTTCAGTGCTCCAATTTCTTCAGAGACTCTGTTTCGGTTCTCCTTCAGACGATCTGCTTCTTTGATAATTTCTCTTCTTTTTTTGTCCAGCTCAAGCAAGTGGTTAAGATCAATCTCAACGTTTTTGTTTTTTATGGCTTGTCCTACTATTTCTGGATTTTCCCGAATGAAGCGTAATTCTAACATTTTACTTTCTCCAAAATCATTCTGTGAATTCAATAATTTTCCCGGCAATAAATTCAATTGCTTCTTCTTTTAGCTCTGGATACATTGGCAGGGAGATAATTTCCTCTGCTGTTTTCTCCGCTATAGGAAGATGTTCCTCCTTCTGCCGTAGTTTTTGAAAAGCCGGCTGCAGATGTAAAGGAACAGGGTAATGAATCGCAGTGGCGATACCTGATTGTTCTAGGTATTTTTGTAGCCCATTCCGATTTTTTACCCTAATTGAGTATTGATGGAATACATGCTCGTTTGTATCTTTTATCACTGGGGTTACCACGTCGGTATCTTTTAAAAGTTCTGAGTAGAGAGCAGCCCGGTCTTTTCTTGCTTCGTTCCACTCATCGAGGTAACGTAGCTTAACCATTAGGATGGCAGCTTGGAGCGCATCGAGTCGACTGTTAAGTCCCAGAATAGTATGATGGTATCTTTTTTCTGAACCGTGATTTCTTATCATCCGGAGTTTTTCTGCCAGTGCTTCGTTAGATGTCAGTACCATTCCTCCATCTCCAAAAGTTCCAAGATTTTTGGAAGGGAAAAAAGATAGACACCCAATGTCCCCAAGACTACAGACTTTTTCCCCCTTGTAGGTTGCACCTACGGCCTGGCAGGCGTCTTCTATTACAACAAGTTTGTGTTTTTTTGCAATTGTGTTGATTTTATCCATGTCAGCAGATTGGCCGTATAGATGAACAGGGATTATGGCTTTAGTTTTGGAGGTAACAGCTTTTTCAATTTTATCTGGATCAATGAGATATGTATCAGGTTCAATGTCTACGTAAACAGGTTTTGCACCAAGCAAAGCTATAACTTCTGCAGTGGCTACAAATGTAAAAGGTGTAGTGATAACTTCGTCACCTGAGCTTACTCCGCTGGCCATTAGAGCCATCATTAAAGCATCTGTTCCTGAGGCACATGCAATACCATATTTTACTCCGCAATAGTTGGCCATTTCTTCTTCAAAAGCTGTTACCATTGGCCCCATAATAAAGCGGCCGCTCTCAAGAACATCTTTTATTGCCCGGTCAATCTCTTTTTTTATTCTGTGATATTGGTTTACCAAATCAACCATTGGTATGTTCATTTTTTCCCCTTTCGTTATTTGTTCACCTTTTCCTTTACAGTTTAGTGTAACCCGCCCTAAACAAAAGCATAAACCGCATGCTTCGACTTCGTCAGCATGTGAGGGAAAGAATCAAAGTCTTTGGACCTTCCCCCCTATACCAAAGGGTTTTTCTCCTCTTTATTACAAAAACTTAGTTTTTATATTATCTACCTTTACCCCGTAGCATTACGTAAAGTGTGTTCAAAATAATTTTCAAGTCCATCCGGAAGGACATATTCTCCAGGTAAAAAAGATCGTATTTTAATTTTTGTCTTACATGCTCTAATGATTGATCATATTCACCTTTTATCTGTGCCCAGCCTGTTATACCCGGTCGCACACGTAGTCTTCTATTGTATAGCGGGAGAGCTTTCTTAAGTTTTTCAACAAAGAATGGACGTTCTGGCCTTGGGCCAACTAAAGACATATCCCCTATTAAAACATTAAAAAACTGGGGGACTTCGTCAAGCCGGAGTCGTCTCAAAAATTTGCCAACTCGTGTTACACGGGGATCCTTTGCAGACGCCCAGACCGGTCCGGTCATTTTTTCAGCACCCACAACCATGGAACGAAACTTAATTATTTTGAATATCCTCCCATCTTTGCCGACTCTCTTTTGTGTATAAAAAATTGGTCCCTTTGAATCAATGTAAATCACTCCAGCTATAATAAGCCACAGTGGAGAAAAACCAATAAGAATTATCACTGAAACCAGAATATCTATAATGCGTTTTGCTATTTGTTCCCATGGTTGCATAAGTTGGGGCAAGATCTCAATTAATGGAAATCCATAAATCTGATTTGTTCGTACCTGGCCTACTATTACATCATATAAATCTGGAACGATTTTTATACCTACAGGAGTTCCATTACACTGAGTAATTACTTCTCGCAAATGGCGTTCTGACCTCCGGGGGAATGCAATGAGGACTTCTTGAATTCCCTTTTTTTGGATTATCTTATAGAGTTGATCCAGAGATCCTAAAAGAGGGATCTTTCTGTAATGTTCTTTCTTGGAAGGTGACCCCGAATTTATAAAACCGACAATTTCGTATCCAAGTGCTGGCGCCTCAATAATCTTATCAAAAAGTTCCCATGCTTTCTTGCCCCAGCCAACAATTACTGCCCTCCGTCTACCAATCCCGGCTTCCAGTAGACGTCGGTAAATCGTTCTCAGTAAAATCCTGCCCAGACTAACCAGTATAATCATAACGCCCCAGTACGAGACTATCATCAAACGGCTTACAGGCATGGGACGGCTAAAATCTTTCTCAAAATCAAAAGTGATCAGAAAAATGAGGAAAACCCCTATCGTAATGGTTTTAACAACAGTGATAAATTCATCTATTCTTGAGCGGGTAAACCACGTTTTGTAAAGTCCATAGAAAGAAAAAAGCACAAACCAGAATCCAAAAATGATTAGAGAAAAATAAAGTGTAGAAGGGAAAGAAACTTCAGAGAAAAATCCCATTGTAAGTCTTATCTTGCACCAGAGAAAAAAGGCGATATTAATTGTTACAAAGTCGGTGATAAAGAGAATTATTTTTTTAATTGTTTTTGACATAGGCAAAAGTTTCATAAAAAGTTTATCAGGAACGAACAGGCTCCCAGACTGTGATAGTTTTTCCTCTGAGGAAGTCAATTACACCCAAAAGAGAACCATAATTTAATAGACAAAAATAATAAGGTATAAATATCCAAACAGGAATCTTCTTACAATCCTTAAAGATCAAGCCTACGGAACCCAAAATATAGAACCCTATTTGAATATAAAAAATCATACAATAAGTAGTCCAGAGAGCAAGTAGACCATTTACCACAAAAAGTAGTATAAGAAAAAAAGGACTTATCCAGCGTAACAATTTATGAGAAAGAAGTTCAACAGCAAGCATACCTGTTTTAAAAGGGTTAAGAAGTTCACTATGCACTATCAAACTACGGATACTCCGTGAAACAATCCGTCTTCTTCTGACAAATTCTACGTTGAATGACATGGAAGCATCTTCATACGATAAAGCTTTACTTTCATATACAACTTTTCTTTTTTTATTTGCTATTTCTAAAGGTTCTATAAAATCGCTTATTGTATCTGGTTCCAGTAGAACGTAATCAGATTTTCTTACAGCATAAATGGATCCATTAGCTCCAAGAAGATAACCGGTCCGAGCCTCTTGTTTTTTAATAAACTTTTCGTACCGCCAGTAGAGATTTTCCTCGCGACCTACGATACTTTCGTCAGGAATGAAATAACAAAGCTCACCAGAAACACACCCTACTTCTGAATCTTCAAAATGGCGGATGAGATATTTTATAGCATCTGATTTGTACATTGCATTTGCGTCCGAGAAAACCAGTATTTTTCCTTTTGCCTGTTTGGCAGCTAAGTTTTGTGCCTCGGTTTTTCCTAACCTTTTGGATAGTTTAATCAAATGGACGCCATCTTCTTTGTATTTCTTGACAATCTCATCGGTCTTATCTGTTGAGTGATCAGAGACTACAATAATTTCCAGTTTTTCTTTAGGATATTCCAGCTGAAGTGTATTTTTTATTTTATCCTCAATAACACGTTCTTCATTCCGCACTGTAATAATAATACTCACTTCAGGCTCAAAAGTCTCGGTGTAAGAACCTTTTTCTTTTCTTTTTAATTTTGCCACAAGCGTAATTATCCCAGGGTATATAAAATAGAGATAGAGTTGAACACTGATTAATATCCAGAAAATGATTTTAAGAGGGATCAATTTCTTTTTGTTCCTATAATTTTTTATTCTCCAATGTATTTAATGACCAAGTCAAATAAGCCTACAGAAAAGGGGGATGTAACAATTAAAGCATCATAGGGCTCAAGGTGTATACTTATAAGGATCGGACCTAACATAAAATTTGAGAAAGCAAAAAACTGACCCAATAACGATTTCTTAAAACCTGTGCAAATGTAACTCAGAGAGAGCCTAACCCCTTTAAATGTTTCGCAGTAATGCATTCTTCCCGTATATTTCTCGACAGGTTTTGCCATAAGATAATTTGGAAACGTTGTCGCTGTTTTTCATGACTGCGACTTAAATGTTTTTATTATTCTTTTTTCGATCAATGGCATATTTTTTTGATAAATACCTTTTTCCATGACTATTGCATTTGCCTTTTTTAAAATAGTTTCCTTTTCCGCACGGTTCATGTTCAATATGTCATTTATCTTACTAGCAATGGTTTCTTCATCTTTTGATATGATAAACCCGCTTTCACTATCTTTAATCCACTCCCTGTTTGCTGCATTATCTGAAACTAAAGGGATATTTCCAGAGATCATAGCTTCTAAAAGTGAAAGTGAAGATCCGTCAGAATTGGTCATTGATATATAAATTTCAGACTGCCTAAGAAATTGTGATAGTTCTTCTTGTGAAATCTTCCCAGTGAATGTTACATTTTCCTCGATCTCTAATTTATTTACCAATTCTTTTAAATATTCTCTTTCAGGTCCATCTCCCACAACCAGTAATTTTATATTCTTATTTTGAGATTTCAGGATTGAAATCGCTTTAATTATTTTATCTACATTCGAATTTTTCCGTAAACTCCTTGTGGAAATACAGTGGTATTGATATTTATCTTTTTTATCTCTAAAGAATTTTGTTTCGTCGATCCCGTATTGGATTGTAAAGATTTTATCTGATGGAATTCCCATTCTGATAATATCATCTGACATATGTTGTGCAACTGAAAAAATCAGATCGGCTCTCTTTAATACAAATCGGGTAAAGAAATAGAATAAAATATTTTTCTTAGGAGTTACCTTAATATCCGTTCCGTGAACTGCCAAGATAAATTTGAAAGAAATTAACGAAGTAATAAGTCCATAGCTTGTCGCATAATGTGCAATGAGAATATCTGGTTTACTCTTTAATTTAATCTTAATTACTTTAGGAAGTTTTAAAATATATTTGAAGTTCGTCTTGTATGGACTCACCTCCCCCACATTGATCCAATGAACTTTTGCTCCATCTATTCTTGCAGGCAGAAAAGAAATGACCTCAACCTCGTATTTTTTTTGCAGAAAATATCTTATCCACTGTTGAGTGTGGATAGAAGATGCATCTGCTAAGAATAATATTTTCATTTATCTTCAAAAAAGTATTTGTTTAAGGGTTAAAAAAAACGTTCAACTACACTATATCCATTGTCCATAAAAAATGACTCCAAACACGCCTGAAACCTCAATTTGCAAAAAAAATATCACTTTGTCAAGGGACGGAATGTATGGGCTAAAAAACAAATGTTCATGATCTCTGATGCTGCAATTTAGTGAAATGCATTAATTTCCTGCCTGTTGTATGAAGAAATGGGATAGTTAACATATAAAAAGAAACCTCAACAAAAGAAAGCACGTTAAAATAAAAAGCGAAAAAAGAAAGTGTCAAAAAACTCAGGATAAATACGTATGTCAATTGAAAACCGAGAGAATCCCTATTTTTTAAAATTAAAAACCCAAAAACGTAAGTAAACATTCCCATGATAAATCCCAAAATTAATGTGATATATGTGCCTATATAAGCATAAATCATCCCAAACATTCCGAATACATTGGAACCGTGAAAATAATTGTGAATAGTGGAGATAGGTACCCAATTCTTAAAAACGATATTTACAAAACCAGAATCCCCTCTTAAAAATCTAGCTATATTAAGTGGCACTGAAATAATTTCTTTGAAACTATACATTGGATAAGCAGGGTCCTTTAAAATCTCACTGAACCCGATGGGTCCTCCAAAAAGGTAAGCAAAGAAATGGTTAAACAAAAAAGCCTGGACCCTGGGGGAGTAAGTTCTGTTAATACCGAGAGCACCAAAGCCAATTGTATACGACATATTAAAAAGCAAATAAACAATGAATGAATATAACAAAATCTTTTTAAAATTAAATTTTAATAAATTGTGTAAGTAACCAAGATAAAGACTGCTTAGCAGGATAACAAACACATGATATTTAACCTGACGTGCCAATGTCATAAAGAACAAGAGAGTAAGTAAGACCAAATTTATTTTTCTTTTCCGGGTAAGATAATCTAAAAATAGAAAAATAAAAGCAGGAGTTCCCAGAAGCATAATATGAGAGAGAATTCCACTACTACTATAAGCAGTGCGAAAATCTCTTGACGGAATCTTAACCCATCCAAATGTTCTGAGAACTTGATAAAAATGGATAGCACCGGCTATAAAAGAAATAACACCGAGAGCAATAAAAAGAGTTCTATAATAATCCAAATATTCTGTTATGCGGCTATCTTTGGTTTTAAACATAATAGAGTCAACTTCAACCTCACCATTTCTGATTAGTGCTAAACCAGCATAACCTCCAGCCAGAAAAAATATCCAGCAAGCTAATATAAACAAAATACTTTGTAAACTTACTGGAAAGAATCCGAAATGCTTTCCCCCAAAGTTTATCATTAAAACTATTATTGTATACGGCCACGCCATAACGCCGAATGGAGTGAGAATCGTTTTATATCTGGTATATTCCAGATAGCTTATCAACAAACAAAAGAAAAACATTAAAGTTGGTCCTAATACATCCGCCATTTATTCGTTTTCTCCCAAAAGTTCTTTTGCGCTGAAAAAATCATCTTTGCTAACACCTGAGTGATCATTTGAGTACTGCAAGAGTAATCGCACAAATCTAAAAAGCTTTTTTACCGAAACATTGTACTTTATTTTCAACATTGGCAGAATATAACCAAGGGATACCATTCGCCATATTTTCCAATAGGAGTTTCTATAGTAAAATTTCATGTCAACATACCGACTTAACAACCCGATAAACGCAGATACTATTTTATTCTGACCGAGAACAGTTTTACTGCTTACACTCACTTTATGATAAACCTTGGCAGATAGCACTGATGCCATCTTGACTTTGTTTTTTCTCATCCTCAGACTGAACTCGTAATCTTCTTCACCGAAGAAAAACCTTTCAGTTAAAAGACCATAATTTTTAAAAACATTTGATCGAGCCAATAGGGCGCATCCTGAGGCAAATGTGATATTCTTAATTCCCCTTTTTGTTGTTTCATTTTCTTCCTCGTTTAGACAAAAATATTTTCTGCTTCCTGTGAATGTTAGTTTTGCACCGCAGCTTACAATTTTCTCTGGCTTTGCATAATAACAAATTTTTGGAACAGCAACATCGTACGCTTTATTCCTATCCAGAAATTCAGACAGAATTTTCAGACAGTCAGGATCTACGGTGGTATCATTATTAAGCAATAAAACTTTTTCAAAATTATTTTTCAGAGCGTACCTTATTCCAATATTTGCCCCCCTGGCAAAACCAACATTTAAATCATTTTTAATCAAAATAAGATTGTTAGTCCCCTTGCTTTCTAAGAAATTACCATTTTCCCTTTTAATTTGAGAATAATTGTATTCTATTATAGGAAAAGGTTTTGTTTCCGCTTTATGGGGAAAGGGTCCCACAGAGACAGAAATTTTTCCTGTTGCCCATGCTCTGATTTTTTCTGCCGAATTATCTGTTGAGCCATTATCTATAAGGATGATAGTAAAATTCTGGTAAGTACTTTCTGTTAAAGAAGTCAAACATTCTAATGTATCCTGCCACTTATTCCAATTTAGAATTACAATCGCAAGATTTTTCTCTCCAGACATCCTATAAAATTCCTACACTTCTGTGGGGTATGACCTTTTGAATCAGTGATGTTATAAATTTTTTCTCAGAATTGTCAAAAATCTTATACCACACAATCAAGACTGTTATTGACAAACCAACTAAAAGAAAAACAACTTTTATAGATATACTGCTAAAGAAGGAGTTAGATAGAAAAAGAAATGCCCACAAGAAAAATAACAACGCTATTTCAGTTAGTATTTTATTTTCCCGAAAACTATGCACAAGGTTTGGATAAGATCTAAAAGCCCAAAAATATAAGAGTGAAGAATCAAGAGCCACTCTCAAAAACCAGATCATTGCTGCACCGTTGATTCCGAATTTCTTTGTAAAAAACCAGAGAAGAAGGATATAAACAGGTAGTTCCATCAAGTGAAACTTGGCCGGGATATCTGGTTTTCCAATACCCTGGAACAGTGTAAAAGGGATATATGCCAGAGAATTAATCACAATGCCAGGGGCGAATATTTTAAAGATGGTAGTACTCTTTTCTGCAAATTGGTTCCCGAGCCATAATTGTAGTACAATGTGGGCATAAATAAAAAGGAGAAGCGCAATTAACCCCGTTGATATTAAGATATATTTCATGGAACGTCCGAACAGAATACTTACTCTATCTTTGTTGTAAGAAAATACTGCACTGAACTCGGGGAAAAATGTTGTCATCATTGCCATTGGGATTATTCTCAATCTGTACAATGCCTCGTACGGAGCAGAATAAAAAGCTACAGCTTTCATGGAAAGAAGAGAACCAATAAAAAATCTGTCAAGGTAGACAAGTATAGGGCTGATAATGCTTGTGACAGTTACCCAGCCGCCGTAAGAAAGGAATTTCTTCAGAATTTTTAAATCCATAGAAGGTTTTAGCGATACAGTAGGAAAAATCCTGAGACATAAAAAAAAATAAAAAAACGAAGCTCCGACCCTGGTTAGAACTATCAGCAAGATCACAGTAGAAAGCGAGAAACCAAAAGGTAGAGAAAGTGCAGGGAAAAGAAAATTCAAAATATTGGTAGGAATAGACACGCCATTTACCAGGTCAAATCTTTGGGCTGCTCCTAACATTCCTCGTAAGCTTGTAGAAGACAGAATCAATGGTAAAGCACAGGAAAAAAAGTAGAAAGAAAGTTTTGTCTGGCTGATAAACGCTACGGGAATTTTTAGCAGTGAGCCAACAAGATAAGGGGTCGCCAAAAATAATACGATCGCTCCTCCGATACCAAATACAAAACTCACAATAACGGCTGTCCACATAATCGATGGAAGTACATGGTTATCTTTTTGGGCAATAACTTCTGCGGCAAATTTTGTTGTTGCACGAGAAATTCCAAAATCAAGTAACCCTAGATAACCAAGAAATATCCAGGCGATGGAAAGAATACCAAATCCATCTGTGCCCAGTCCCTTCACTGCAAAAGGAATTGCTGCAATTCCCACCAAAAGAGGAATTACCATTCCCAGAAGATTGAGCAGAGTATTTTTTGCCAGAATTTTGGTAGGTGTAAGAATGTTTTTATTCATTTATTCATTTATTCATTTTTTTCTTTGAAATTTTTATAAAACGTTATAAATGTTGGTTTGAAAAATATAACAGCAGAGCTTAAAACAATACTCATGAAACCATAAAAGATTACAATTAAGGCACGTTTCGGTTTATGCTTTCTTTCCGGTCGTACTGCTTTATCAAGTACCTGTACAGTGGGAGTGTCTTTCGCTTCTTGAATTTTTGCCTGTTCATATTCTGGGAGTAAAAATTCCATAAGCTTTTCTTGGAAAGTCATCTCTCTAAATAATCGGAGGTACTGCATTTCAAATTCGGGGATTTTTTTAAATGGAAGAAACAAACTTTTTGATTCTTCTTTTCCTAAAATTTTTTCAAAGTCAGCACCTTTTTTAAATTCATCATATTTGTGCTGCAGTGCTCTCAATTCATTCTTTACTTTTATGTAATCTATATGCGATCTTCCGACATAATTACGCAAGAACCGAGCTTCTATTTCTTTGGCAAAAATTTGGGCTTTCAATTCTGCACCAGTAGTAATTGTTGCTTTTGTTTGTTCTGGTAAAGCAACGATTCCATATTTTTCCTGAAACTGTTTTAGACTATCCTCGGCTTGGTGAAGATCAGTAAGGTTTTGATGATAACGTTTCTCAATGAAAACCCGGAAGTTGTGAGCCTTCTCTGTTTTTAATTTGCGATTAATTCTGTCCAATTCTTGAATGAAAAAATTAGCCATATCTTTGGACAGATCTTTTGCCTCCTCTACTTCTTCTTTGGAAGCAAGAAAAGGGGTACCAGCTTCTACCATGACCGTAATAGTTCCTTCGTCATCAACTCTTACTGCAACGTGTTTTCGCAGTCTTTTTACAGTTTCTTCCATATTTTTTGTTTTGTATCGTTTCATTAGATTAAATTCACTACATACTGATTCCATCACAGTACGACTTTTAAGTATAGCCAACAAAAGATCAGTCTCCTTTTGTGCTTCGCCAAAGCCGAGTGCAGTAGCAAAAGGTAAATTCCCGATAAGCGATGAAAACCCAAATTTTCCTTCTTCGGAAGTAGGAGGCAAAATAGTGGTTTGAGCCCTGTACCATCTCGGTAATGTAAGACTGATCCCCGCTGTTATTACAGAAACCACAATGAAGATGATACTTATTATTTTCCAATGCTCCAGAAGTATGTATAAATAGTTAATGGTTTTTTTCTCTTTATTCTCCATGATTTTTATCCTTTTGCTTTATAGAAATTTTGAAAGTATTATTTTCCAAGCAGTCCGGCCGCCTTAGCTGCCAGGATTAAAGAAGTAATAGCCGGCAGTATCTGTATATAGTTTCTAAGACGTTCGTTCCATGTAGGGTTGAGATGAACTACGTCTCCTGGTTCAACTATTACATTTGGGCCTTTTTCTATTTTGCCCGTTCGCACATGGTAAACTCTTACACTTTTGATACTTGCCGATCTGTAGTCTCCCCCTGCCATGCCGGCATAGTCTCTCGCTGTTAAATTGAGAACGTAAGGATAAGCTCCAGGAATCCTCACGGTACCTTTTACATAAACATAATTTGAGGGAATTACCACCCTGTCACCATTTTGCAGTTGAAAATCTGAATTTACATTTTTCTCATCCTGAAATGGAAATATCTTCTCAGTTGAGCGAATAACAACAATTTTAGATAGATTAGTATTTCTTTTTAAAACTCGTATTCGCTGAAGAAAATCCAGCAGTTTTTCCCCTTCGAATATCTGGTAGATTCCAGAATTAGCAAGATCTCCTTCTACTTTTACTACATTTTTACTCAGTTCTATAGGAGGAACATAAATTACATCTCCACCGTTAACAAAGAGGTCTTCTTTTAAGTCCCCTTTTTGTTCAAAGGATGCAAGATCAAAATAATCAACCTTCCCATCAGAATGCCTGAGTTCAATTTTCCTTTTCCATGCCCAATCAGTTACGCCGCCTGCATTTGTAATTAACTCTGAGATGCGGTTCACAGCCTGAGCTATGTAAGTTCCAGGATATTTAACTTCACCCACCACATGGACGCGGAAAAAGCGAACTCCCTCTAATATCAGAGCAATTTTACTGTTTCCATATACAGGAGCTGCTTTTTTTAAAACCAGGGATTTAACCTCTGAGAGCGTTCTGCCATCTACATCAATTTCTCCTACTGCTGGGATGTTAAGCTTTCCCTCAGGAGAAATTGTTATTGAAACCTGTGTTTCTGTGGGGCCCCAAACGTTGAAGGAAAAAATGTCCCCTGGACCTACAATATATTTTTCAGGGTCTACAGATTTTTCCAAAGCTGCGGGTTGAGAAAGTCTTGCTTGTAATTCTGTTTCTTTTTCTCTTTTCAAAGTTTCAAAATCTTCTCTGCTCATTTTCTGTTGTTCAAAAATTTTCGAGAAATCTATTACCTTGGGAACCGTACTCTTTTTTTCCCACTCTTTTTTTTGCTTATTCTCTGGCACTTGGGTCCATGCTCCCGAGGCAAAAAACATAATTCCTAAAAAAATTCCTATCCGAAAACCTGGTTTCATTTTATGCAAGCTCCCTATAATGATTAATGTAAAA
>CAYYPT010000058.1:0-14115 GCA_964473625.1 uncultured bacterium
GATTAGGGCGGTCACTCAGAATAAATTTCATTTAAAGGTTTTCTCATGCTGAGTCCCTCGATAAGCTCAGGGGAATTACATCGAAGCATGTGATGTTTTGTTTATACCAAAGATGAGAGATGAAACATAAATTAGTTATAATAAACAATACTGTCATTTCGGGAACGACAGGGGAAAAAGAAATGGAGGTAATGAGAAAGGATAGAGTATTATCTTTCTATATTTTCTTAAATTAGGATAAACTTACATGAAGCATGTAATATTTTATCTATACCAAAGATGAGAGATGAAATATAAATTTACCAAAGTTTAGGGAATTAAAATAAATCTGTGGGAATAAAACATGATTACTCTATTAGCAACAGTTTTTGTATTAGGAGTTTTGATTTTCGTTCACGAGGTTGGTCATTTTTTGGTTGCCAAGTTATTCAAAATCAAAGTGGAACGTTTTTCTATTGGATATCCGCCTAGAATTGCAGGGAAAAAAATCGGTGAAACAGATTACTGTATTTCAGCCGTTCCTTTTGGGGGTTATGTGAAAATTGCGGGCATGGTAGATGAAAGTTTAGATGAAGAAAAATTAAAAGAAGAACCAAAACCATGGGAATTCCGATCAAGATCTTCAATCCAGAAAATTCTGGTGGTTATGGGTGGTCCTTTAATGAACATTGGTCTTGCTTTTATTATTTATTTTGTAGCAACGCTGAATTACGGAATACCTGATATTTCAGGCCCTGCTTATGTTGGGAGTGTAGTGCCGGGAAACCCCGCAGCAGAGGCAGGGATTCTTCCTGGTGATAAAATAGTTGCAGTGAATGGCAGAAAGGTTAATACGTGGGATGAATTGGCAGAGATTATCCATAGTTCTCCTGGCAAGCCCTGTAAATTAAATTGGATGAGACATGATTCCCTTTTTACTGCAAAGGTTACTCCAATCAAGCAGAAGATAGTAGATAATGGTGATATTCGTGAGGTAGGTCTTATTGGGATTAGTCCAAAATTTAGGATGAAGAAAGTTGGTATCGGGACTGCTTTTGTGAATGCAGGGAAAACAATTTATGATCTTACTCATTTAGTTATAATTTCTATTGTTAAACTTATTGAAGGAAAAGAGTCAATTCGTTCTCTTGCTGGGCCTGTTTTTATCGCAAAGATGGCAGGTGAAAGTGCTCGTTCAGGCTGGGGTTCTCTAATTGGATTTTTAGCTTTCTTAAGTCTGGATCTCGGTATCCTGAATTTATTTCCTATCCCTGCTCTGGATGGGGGGCATGTGATGTTTCTGGGAGTTGAGGCTATAATCAGAAAAGAAATTCCGCTCAAAGTAAAGTTGATTATCCAGCAGATCGGGATGTTTTTACTTATTGCTCTTATGATATTTATTGTATACAATGATATTATAAGACTTGTTCATAAGTAAGTAATTGAACTTTGGCAAATTTAGTGATCTATGAGAGGAGAAGGTATCACGGAAGCTCTGAGCAATCTCTTAGAGAAGTGTTTGAGATAAAGCAACAAGAGACTGATTAGTCTCTTCATTTATTTTATATTTTATGTCGTCCTGAGTCTGCTGCAGGATGGGGGGCGAGGTAATTAAACAAAGCTTGCATGTATGATTTAGACAAAATCATACACAGTCTCAGACTGTGTATGATCGGCTGATATTTATTGTATACAATGATATTATAAGACTTGTTCATAAATAATCAATCATTTAATGCTCTGTGAGAAAAATAGTGATTTCTTGTATAATATATGATTTAAAGAATTATACCTACTCTTATTTTGTGAGAAATCAGAGAAACAACAACTTTTATAGTTGATCGGTATAAAAACCCTTTCGCTAATCTTTGTGACAATCAGTATAATTGAGTTGACAAAAGAAGCTTTTTTAGATAAATTATGTTTGAGAGGTGATTATGATGGAATCCAAAAAAACGCCGCTCTTTGATGAGCATGTAAAATTGGGGGCAAAAATGGCAGATTTTACAGGATGGCTAATGCCCCTCTGGTACACAACAGGCCAATCAGTAGAACATCATGCTACACGCAAAGCCTGCGGACTTTTTGACATCTGCCATATGGGGGAATTTGAGATTACAGGTTCAGGTTCATTGCCGTTTCTCTCATGGATTTTAACAAATAATGTTGAGAAAATGGTGGATGACCAGGCAATGTACAACTTTATGCTTAATGATAACGGTGGAGTGGTAGATGATTGTATCCTCTACCGTTTTGATGCCGAGCACTGGATGCTGGTTGTTAATTCGGGGGATGTTGCTGGTGATTTTAAGTGGCTTGAACGTCACGCGCCATCTGATGTTCGCTTGAAAAATATCAGTGACCAGATTGTAAAAATTGATCTACAGGGGCCAAATTCTCCCAAACTTATGACAAAATGGATAGACAAAGATACTCTTATCAATTTAAGATTTTTTAGATTCATCCGGAATGTAAATATGGATGGAATGGATGTCCTTGTTTCCCGAACAGGATACACCGGTGAAGTTGGCTTTGAACTTTATACAGAGTTAAAGAATGCTCATGACTTATGGAATCTGCTTTTATCCGAAGGCAAAACCTATGGGATACTTCCTTGTGGCCTGGGTGCGAGAGATACGTTGAGAACTGAAGCTGGGCTTCCACTCTATGGTCATGAATTGAGAGCAGACAGGATAGCTTTGGGGCATCCATGGGAGTTTGCGATTTTTTGGGAAAGTGATTTTGTAGGGAAAGATGTTCTTCTTAGACAGAGAGAGAAGGGAATAAATTATTATGTTTTTCCTTTTCTAATGGAGGGGAGAAGAAAGGCTATGCCTGGTTTTGAGGTTCTTCTGGATGGTGAAGTGATAGGGACAGTATTGAGCGGTGTTATATCTCCCACATTAAATAATACACCGATAGGTTTTATTGGTGTTGATCGCAATCTGGATGTTGGAACATCTTTAAATTTCAGACAGAAAGACAGGCCAGGAATGCTTGAGGGCAGGGTTGGTGAAATTCCGTTTGTCCCTCTTACTTCCCGTAAGAAAATGATAAATTTTCTTTAGCCTGAAACCGTAAGAGATCTTCATGAAAATAGATGTGGCCATTACTCCTGAGAGTTTTTCTGATAAAGATCTCGAAGGAAAAATTGTAGTAGTAGTGGATGTTTTGAGGGCTTCAACAACTATAACTGCGGCGCTTGCTCGTGGTGCAGAAAAAGTTTTGCCGCTGGCAACTGTGGATAAAGTAAAAAAAAGCGCAAAAGAGTATCCGCAGGGGAAAGTACTTCTCTGCGGCGAAAGGGAAGGAATCCGTATTCCAGGATTTGATCTTGGGAATTCTCCCCATGAGTACGAAGATAGTATTGTACAGGGTAAAATTCTTCTCTACACAAGTACTAACGGTTCCAGAATGCTGGTTAAGACAAAGAAGGCCAGGAAGGTATATGTGGGGAGTTTTGTTAACATGAGTGCTGTAGTGAAACGATTGGTTATGGATGGAATTGACTGTTTTATTGTTTGTTCTGGCAGAGAAGGTAAATTTTCTCTTGAGGATACTGTTTGTGCCGGTATGATTGTTGACCGGATGAGGGAAAATTCTCCCAAAGGATTTGTTCAATTAACTGATGAAGCTCTGGTTGCTAATATTGTTTATGAACATTTTTCTAATGACTTGAATAAAATGATAAATCAGTCTTTTCACGGAAGGTATCTTGTGGAATTGGGAATGAAAAGCGATTTATCCTTTTCAATTTCTCTGGATTTGTACGATACAGTTCCGGTAATGGAAAACGGAGGATTAATTAAAAGTACACCTTAGCAGGGTGTTTGTTTTTACGAAGGAATTTATAAGATATGGCTGAACGAGGGAAGAATAGAGATATTGAACGACAGCGGGAAGTTTTGGGCATTCTCATTATGGCATTTGCCATTCTGATTTTTCTTGGTCTGGTTTCGTATCATCCTTCTGACTATCCCAACAGCGGATCTCCTCAGGTTGTGAAAAATTGGTTGGGGTTAGTAGGTGCATGGATCAGCTATTTTCTTTATGTCTATACTATTGGTTATTCTTGTTTGATTATTCCCTTCTTAATTTTTCTTCTTGGCTGGACCATCTTTTTGCATAGGGAATTTAAACCTTTTTTTAGGCTCTGTTTCTATTCTCTGGGTATTGGTATTTTTCTCTCAACAGCTCTAGCTCTGCCTGAGGCTGTTTCAGAGTCGGGGAGCAAGTATGGATTCCGCCTCAGCGGATTACTTGGTGGTTTTTTCGCTGAACAGTTAAATCATTACCTCGGGACTGTAGGGAGCATTATAATTCTTTTAACTTTTCTGTTGCTATTTTTTGTTTCAGCTACCTCATGGAGTATACGTGAAGCTATCCTGGGATTCAGAGAGGAAATGGGAGTCTTTTCCCACAGAGGAAAGAAAAAGGGAAAAGGATTCGAGAACAAAAAACCAGCAGATGTGAAAAAACGCGAAGGTGTTACTATTCAACCCTCTGTTGGAACGCCCGTGATCGAAGCTCCAGTTTCAGAGCCAAATATAAAGATTCCGGAAAGAAAACTTTCAAGAGAACAGATAGAGAAATTTGATAGGGAAATACCTTCGGAAACAGGAGAATATAGACTGCCGCCCCTGGAATTGTTAGCTCCTCCTCTTCCTGCCGAGGCGCAGTTAGATAGGGAAGCTCTTAAAAGAAAGGCCCATTTTTTAGAAGAAAAACTTCGTGAGTTTGACATTCACGGAAATGTAGTAGGAATTCAGCCGGGTCCTGTGATTACACGATTTGAAGTAAAACCAGCTCCTGGTGTAAAGGTCAGCCGTTTTGTAGGCTGCCAGGATGATCTTGCCCTTGTTATGAAAGCTCAAAGAGTGCGGATCGTGGCGCCCATACCTGGCAAAGCTGCGGTGGGAATTGAAATCCCCAATGAGAAGCCTACTTTAGTCAGCCTTCGCAGGATATTATCTTCAAAGGCTTTCCAGAGTTCTCCATCAAAGCTCAGTATGGCTCTAGGTCTTACTATTGATGGTAAACCTTTTGTAACTGATTTGACAGAAATGCCTCATCTCCTGGTAGCAGGTGCTACTGGTTCCGGGAAATCGGTTTGCCTTAATACAATTATTGTGAGTATACTCTACCGTGCTCAGCCTTCTGAAGTTAAATTTGTTTTAATTGATCCTAAAAAATTGGAACTGGCAATTTATCGAAAATTGCGGTATTATCATCTTGTAACTCAGGAAAATTTGAATGAAGAAGTGATTACCACCGTAGATAATGCAGTGGCAGTTCTTCGTAGTTTGAAAGTTGAAATGAATAAACGTTACAATATTCTGGCCAGGGCGAATGTTCGTAACATTGAGGCGTATAACGCAGCTGTAGACCGGGGAAGAGTTCCTATAAGAGAAGGGGAAGAAGTTCCCCGAAAACTTCCCTATATTGTATTGGTAGTTGATGAATTGGCTGATTTAATGTTAACAGGAGCAAGAGAGGTGGAAGAGCCAATAGCCAAACTTGCCCAGATGTCCAGAGCCGTGGGAATCCATTTAATTTTAGCAACTCAAAGACCTTCAGTAGATGTGATCACAGGGGTAATCAAAGCAAACTTTCCTTCCCGGATTGCTTTTCAGGTTGCAGCTAAGACGGATTCCAGGACTATTCTGGATAGGAATGGCGCAGAAAAACTTTTAGGCCGGGGTGATATGCTTTTTCTCCATCCAAGAGTGCCAGAGCCAATACGAGTGCACGGTGCTTTTATTTCAACAGAGGAAGTGCGGCGTGTTGTAGAGTATATTAGCAGACAACCCAGGGAAAAGTTATGGCGATTACCTGAATCAGCATCCATACAGACCGGGGGGAAAAGACAGGGAGGGGTCGAAAGGGATGAACTTTTCCGTGAAGCAGCCAGGCTTGTTGTCCGGCATCAACAGGGATCAGCTTCGTTACTCCAGCGGAGACTTCGTATTGGATATGCCCGAGCAGGCCGTTTGATCGATGAGCTTGAAGAAGCCGGCATTCTTGGACCTTTCGATGGAAGTAAAGCCAGAGAAGTATTGATTGATGAAGACACTCTTAGAGAAATGGAAGAGGCAGATTTTCCGTTACCAGAAGAAGGGGAACAAGAATGAAAATTGATATAGGACAAAAGCTCTTTATTATATGGGTATTATTTCCGGTTTTTGTTTTTGGGGCAGATATTTCTTCTCAGAAAGTTATTCACAATGTAGAAGAGAAATTGATTTCAGCTAAGACAGCAAAGGTTAAATTCGAGGAAATTTATATCTGGAAACTGACAGGCGAAAAGCAATCATTGAAAGGAGAATTATTTTTAAAAGGAAAAGATCAATTTAGAATTACAACAGAAGATCAAATCATTGTTTCAGACGGAAAAATTCTCTGGACCTACAGTAAGCCTTCCAATAGAGTTCTTATTGATAAATTATCAAATTCAAAGGATACTCTCCTCCCCAGACAGATTCTTTTTCAGTATACCAGAGATTATACAGCTCGAATGGGCGGTGAGGAAAAAATATCTGGGAAACCATGTTATCTTCTGATTTTTGAAACTGCTACTGGAGATGTGTTTATTCCCAGGGTCAAAGTATGGGTGGATAAGAAAGAGTGGGTTCCCCGTAAAGTAGAACAAACTGACCTGAATGAAAACAGGACGATTTATCTCCTCAGTGAGATAGAAATTGGTATTTCTTTAAATAAGGATATGTTTAAGTTTGTTGTGCCCAAGGGAGCAGAGGTAATAGATTTAAGATAAAAGTGTGTGGAACAGAGTGTCAAAAAAAGCGCTACACCTGTCAATAAAAGTGGACGGTTTTTGTAACGTTTATTTTAAGATTTCTTTTTAGAAACAAAAGGTATCTGCTTGATATTATGAATGTTATCTTTTGAGTATTGTAGATTAATTAGTTTGGTATATTTCTTGCGTTATAATTGGGCTTAGCGAACTTTTGTAAATTTTGTATGGAATTTAGTTATAGGAAAAGTGGAGGAGTACCGTGGAAGATAATATGAAAGAGCAGCAGGTCACGTTGAGTGATTACATGAGGATTCTCTACAGAGGTAGATGGATCATTGTTGTTAGTTTCCTTGTTGTTGTCGCTTCTACGGTTTACTTTACCTTTACAGCCCAACCTGTGTATGAAGCTTCGGCCCTTGTTATGTTAAAGGAAGAGGGAAAGGTCCAGCAGCAGATTTTTGAGATAACCAGTTTTATGAAACAGGAAACAGCTATTAACAACCAGGTAGAGATTCTCAAAAGCCGTACTCTGGCAGAAGAGGTAATACGCCGACTTGAGAAATCACCTCGTGCTGATTCACTCTGGATTCTTGGCAATCGGACTGGTGATGAAAAATTTTCTCTTAAGAAGTGGTTGTTTTCATTGGTTGGTCTTGATAAAAGTAAAGAGCCAGAAAAGCCCACCTTTGAAGAAATTGTTAGAAATTTCCGTAAAAATGTAATCAGTGTGACTCCCAAGCGGGATACTGATATGATAGAACTGAAAGTTAAGGCCTACAGTCCCTCTGAAGCAAGTTTCGTTGCAAACACATGGGTAGATGCTTATCGAGATTTGAACATAAATGAAAGTCGGGGAGAGATAAGTGAAGTAGTTAAGTTTCTGGATGAGAAATTGAAAGATGTAAAGAAGAAACTAACAGCGTCTGAGGATACTTTAAGAAAGTATAAAGAAACTCACCAGGTTGTTGAATTAACAGCAGAAACTCAGCAGTTAATAAAGCAATTGGCGCAGTTTGAAAGTCTTTACCAGGAAGCCCGTACAGACCTTCAGGCTAATGAGAAACGTCTGGCCTATCTCAAAGCCCAATTGAGTGAGAACCAGAGAGCATTGGTAGATAAAGCTGCGGGTCTTTCCAGCCCTGCGATTTTAGAGCTGCAAAAACAGATGGCTCAATTAATTGGCGACAAAGCTGCTTATGAAGCACAGCTAAAGGGAATGGGTCTTTATGCCAAGAATGATCAGAAACTTATGGGAATGGAACAGAGGCTGGCAGGTCTTAAGAAAAAAATATTAGAAGAGACAAAGAAAATGGTAGCCGGTGGAATTACTTCATTGAACCCCATGCAGACTTCTGAAACACTTATTGATAACATCTTACAGATAGAAACAGAAAACAAATCGCTAAAGGCTAAAACTAATGTTCTGAGAAGAATCGTTATGAAATATAGCAGGGAATTAAATTCCCTCCCAGAGAAAAGTCAGAAATTGGCCAGACTTGAAAGAGAGGCTACAGTTGATAATAATATTTACATGATGATGCGGCAAAAGTATGAGGAGAACCGAATTGTAGAGGCAGGTAAAATTGGTTCTGTTCGTGTTGTAGATTATGCTGTTCCTCCGCAATACCCAATCAAGCCTAAAAAGAAGATGAATCTTATCTTAGGAATAATGGTGGGCTTAGGTCTTGGAATCGGACTTACATTCTTGAGAGAATACCTTGATACTTCTCTCAAATCAATGGAAGATGTAGAGAGAGAAGGTTTTACAGTTCTGGGCTCTATTCCTATTATTGCTCCACAAGGTAGAAATAATCATTCCAATAAGAGAAATGGAGAGATTAAACGGATTGAATCTCGACTTGTGACTCATTTTGATCCCAAATCTCCAATTTCAGAAGCCTATCGAACGCTGAGAACCAATATTCAGTATACAAAAGTGGATAAATCCATAAAAAGCCTGCTGGTTACAAGTGCAGGTCCTGCAGAGGGTAAATCCACTTCTGTGGCTAATTTAGCTATTACATTTGCACAAATGGGGACGAAAACCCTCTTAGTAGATGCGGATTTAAGACGTCCTGTTCTTCATGCTATTTTTGATCTTCCCCGACCGAATGGTTTGACCAATGTGCTTGTGCAAAAGCTTTCTCTTGTAGAGGCAATCAAACCGACGAGAATAGAGAATCTCAGTGTTCTTACTTCTGGAACACTTCCCCCCAATCCTTCGGAACTGTTGTCCTCTAATGCAATGGAAAAGGTTTTAGAAGAGATGGAAAAAGATTTTGATATGGTTCTTTTTGATAGTCCTCCCCTTATTGCTGTGACAGATGCGGCAGTTTTGGCTACAAAACTTGATGGAGTTGTCTTAGTGATAAAATCCGGTGCGACAGGTAGAGATGCCCTGCTGCGGAGTCGGACTCTATTGCAAAATGTTGATGCCCGACTTTTCGGAATTATTGTAAACGGTATTAATATAAATAACATGTATGGTTCTTATTATTACTATTACCATCATTACTACTACGGCGATGGAAAACACAGGAAAAGAAAAGGTTACAGAGAATTAGTGTAGAATATGAGTGTTTCAAAGACGTACAGGGTTGGTCTGGTTGGGTGTGGACGGATTGCAAAGGTTCATGCCAGCGTTATTCAGCAAATAGAAGGGTTCTCTCTGGCTGCTGTGTGCGATATTGACAAAAGCAGGCGTAAGCAGTTTTCCGATCTCTATGGTGTTCCGGAATATGAAAGGTATGAAGATTTGCTGGAAAAAGAAAAACCTGACCTTGTTACTATTGCCACTCCTAACGGTACTCATTATAAAATTGCTTCGGTTTGTTTTGAACGAGGGTTTAATGTACTTTTAGAAAAACCTATTACAATAAAAAATGAAGATGCTGAAAAACTTATTGCTGTTTCTGAAAAAAAACATGTTCATTTTTTCGCTGTGAAACAGGTCCGTTACAATCCTGCAATTCAGGTTGTGAAGTCGGCTATTGAGGATGGAAAACTGGGGAAAATTTTTAGCTCCAGTCTGGTTGTGAGATGGACCAGGCCTCAGGAGTATTTTGATCAGAGTGACTGGAGAGGAACCAGAGCTCTGGATGGTGGGGGACTTTTGAACCAGGGTATTCACTATGTTGATGTAATGCAGTGGTTAATGGGAGATGTAAAATCTATTTTTGGCAAGGTAGAGCGCTTTTTTCATAGAATTGAAATTGAAGATACGGCTTTTGGATTGGTGCACTTTAAGTCGGGCGCTTTGGGATCAATTGAATTTACAATTAATACATATCCACATAACTTAGAATGTTCACTTGTTCTTCTGGGCGATAAGGGCAGCGTGAAACTCGGCGGTTCTGCCATGAACAAGATTGAGCTCTGGGAAGTAAAAAATATGCCCAAGCCTGTAGTTCCGGAAGGATTTCCTCCTTACGTTTACGAGGGAGGTTTGTATCAGGGGTCATGTCCAAATCACATTTTTGTTTATCAGGATATTTTAAAACTTTTCAGAGGGACTAAAAGTACTGTTGTAAATGGTAATGAGGCTCTTTACTCTTTGCGGATCGTAAATGCTCTCTATGAATCAGCAGAGAAAGGCAAAGAGGTGATTTTACGTAACTGAGTAAATTAATAATCGAAATTTAATGATCGCTTCAATTATAGAATCTTTGCGGCCCAGGCAGTGGACGAAAAATCTTCTGCTTTTTGCAGGGGTTTTATTCTCAAAGAATCTTTTCCACATCAATCTTCTTTTTAAAGCCGCAGTTGGATTTGTTATTTTTTGTTTTCTCAGTGGAGCAGAGTATATAATAAATGACATAATAGATCTGAAACAGGACAGAGCTCACCCTTTGAAATCCAAACGCCCTATTGCTTCGGGCAGATTTCCAGTGTCATTGGCCGTGACAGTTGCTGTTGTCCTTGCAATGGGGGGAATAGTTTCCTCCTTTTTTCTCAGCAGAGGTTTTGGAAGGATTGCAGTGGCATACTTTGTGCTGGTCCTGGGTTATACACTTGTTCTAAAACGTGTAGTAATTCTTGATGTAATTGTTATTGCTCTTGGTTTTGTCCTTCGTGCAGCGGCAGGGGCTGCTGTTATTGGAGTTTTTATTTCCTCATGGCTTTTGATCTGTACTACTTTCCTGGCTCTTTTTTTGGCTTTGAGCAAACGAAGACACGAATTGATTCTCCTCGGTGAAAATGCGACTTTGCATCGTGAAATTTTAGAAGAATATAGCCCGTATCTTCTGGATCAGATGGTAGCTGTAGTTACCGCCTCAACTGTAATGGCTTACGCTCTATACACAACTTCTGCTGAGACAGTGGAAAAGTTTGGAACAAGGAATCTCATTTTTACGCTTCCATTTGTTCTTTATGGTATTTTTCGTTACCTTTATCTTGTTCATCAGAAAAACATGGGTGGAAGTCCGGAGCAAATTTTACTGAGAGATTTGCCTATGATTATTAATATTTTTCTTTACTTATTGGTTACAGGATTTATTCTTTATCTGAAATGAAGGAGGTATATTTTGGCGCGTTCTAAAGTTGCTGTGCTTAAAACTTCACCGGAGAGAGTTGTCGAAGATTACAAAAAACTTCTTACACTGGCTGGGATAGAAAATTTCTTGACCAAGGGGAAAACTACAATTCTAAAAGATAACATTTCATGGCATCTTTACTTCCCAGGTGCCAATTCAACACCATGGCAGCTTGAGGGAACAATTTTAGGGCTTAAGGCTCACGGATATGATGATCTCGTTGCTGTTCATAACAATACTGTGGTTACCAATCCATTTAAAGGGGAAAAACTAAACAAGTTCGGAATTGTCTATGACAAATTTAAAGTTCCAGTGAAGTACAACTGTGTTAAAGGAGAAATCAAATGGATCCGATATGAACCAAAGGCCGAACTCAAGATTCTTCCAAGAATTTATCCCAAAGGGATTTATTTGCCACAGTTCTTCTTTGGTAAAAATATTGTTCACTTACCCACTATGAAAACACATATCTATGCTACAACTACAGGGGCTATGAAAAATGCATTTGGTGGGCTTCTAAATACAAAGAGACATTACACACATACCTGGATACACGAAACACTGGTGGATCTTCTTGCTATTCAAAAAGAGATTCATACAGGTGTTTTTGCTGTTATGGATGGTACTATTGCAGGAAATGGTCCAGGCCCCCGTACTGTTAGACCAGTGGAAACAAATCTTATTTTTGCCAGCGGAGATCAGGTGGCTATTGATGCTGTAAGTGCTAAGGTAATGGGTTTTGATCCCATGAAACTCGATTATATTCGACTGGCACACGAAGCAGGATTGGGTGTGGGAGATTTGCGAGAGATTGAAATTATGGGAGAAGATATTGAAAAATATCATTATAAATTCAGTGTTGGGGATAATTTGGCTAGTCGGGCTGGTGATGTTCTATGGTTTGGACCGTTAAAACCACTTCAGAAACTTTTTTTCCACACACCTCTGGTCTATTTGTTTGTGATTAGTTCTTTTTTATACCATGATTATTTATGGTATCCGCTGTTTGGAAAGAAACAAGTTGATAAGTTTTTAGTTGAGAATCGCTGGGGGAGACTATTTGCAGAATGGAAGTAGTTGGAAGCTAGAAGTTAAAAGTCGTTTGATAATTTTGTATGGTAAAATGTTTTTTTAAACTTTAGCCACTCAGGATGAAAGGATCAAATGTCTCGAGCTGTTGTTATATTGATTTTTGCCATTTTTTTCAATGCCTTTGCAAATATCCTTATTAAAATAGGGATGGTGAAAGTGGGGAGAACTGAAGGGTGGATCAAATTGCTGGCAAAGGCAGTTGCTCAACCGGCTCTTCTGGGAGGTGTTCTCTCCTTTGCATTGGCATTGATTGCATACAGCCTTGTCCTAACACGGATGAACCTCAGTATTGCCTATCCCATTATGATAAGTATGGGACTTATAATAGTAGTTTTCGCTTCTCATTTTTTACTAAACGAAGCTATTACTCCTCTTCAGATAGCAGGATTTGTATTGATAATTGCTGGTGTCTGGATGGTGGCAAGGTAATAAGAAGAGATAAAAGAGTGAAATGCTAGGAATTGAAAACAAATTCTGCGTTTTAGATAAATAAGGTGTTGATTTTTCTGTTAAACATGTTTAAATTTTATACAATGAAATTGTCTACTTTTTGCGACAGATTGTATGTTTTTAGTGACAAATTAGTATGATTAAAAGGGGATGCTCTTTTATTGCAAGAGATGATATTTTATTGTATCTTAAGAGCTTATAAAAATATTATCCGTTATGGCATTGTATTTGTATGTTTATTTAAACTTTGGTAAATCAGTGCCATTTTTATTTATGGCTAATTTACCAGAGATGGACACGAGGGGTTAATTCCCGGAGTTTCCTTCGGAAAGGTTTCTTTAGATAGTAGGAAGAGGAGAGAAAAAAAGACCTCCCTGTGAAAGTTTCTTTTACCAAAAATATCGAAGAAAAGCATTGGTATGCGCTCTACACGCGATCTAGACATGAAAAAAAAGTAGAGCTTCAGCTTCAGGATAAGGGGATAGAATCATATTTGCCTGTGCAGAGTGTGCTTCGCCAATGGAGTGATCGGAAGAAGTGGGTAGAAGAACCGCTGTTCAGGTGTTATATTTTTATCCATGCGGATCCTCTTGAAAGATTACGTGCTCTTCAGACCTATGGTGCTGTAAGGATTATAACGTTCAACAATAAGCCCGCGATCGTGCGGGACGAAGAAATCGAAAACATACGTCGCATTCTTAAAGAGATGCCGGTTGTTGAACCGTGTATTCCTCTGTCTGTTGGAGATATTGTTGAGATTACAAGAGGTCCACTTTCAGGTTTAAGGGGGAGATTAGAATCGTTAAGAGGTGAATATCGCCTGGTAGTTTCGATCGATTCAATTAATCAGGCTTTGCGGTTCAACATAGATAGAGATTCTATAAGACTTGTAAGCCGATCCTGATATACTCTGGCGATTAATTCGGTATTGTTGCAAAGTTGAAAGAGAGCAGAAAATAGAACCTTGTCTTCTGATTAATCTATTTAGGCAGTTTATCTTTTTGCTTTGCAACTGTACCTGAGATTTAGATGTTTTGGTTAGAAAACCATGTCAGTTTCAATTATTGGGACTGAGATGGCGGAGCTGTAGGTAGAGATGGAAAAGTGGTTGTAGGGGAAAAGTTTTATATCTTTACTAAGCTTTGGCAAAAATATCAAAATTACTTCATAACGATAAATTCGAAATTCTAATAGCGAAATTCTAAACAAATTCAAATGTTGAATAACAGAAACCCAAGAATAGGATTGTAGGTATTTGAATTTAGAATTTTGGATTTCGTGCTTAGAATTTTATCGTATCAGTGA
>CAYYPT010000059.1:0-13759 GCA_964473625.1 uncultured bacterium
ATTCCTGTTCCTGCGTTTAGATTGACTTCTAATGTGTACTTTGTTGCAGGTATCTTAAGGTTCTCCATTTTTCTTACTCCTTTTTAACCCTCACAGACAAGAAAAAATATGAATATAAATCATTAACTGGCTTAAACTCATACCGCAGCAAATACCCAGACTTGCGGGCGGTTTCTATTAATCCTACCCCCGCCCCAGCTTTATCGGGTATTCGAGGCTTTTTAAGTTGTTCTTTATAAAGTTGTTTCAGCCCCTCCTGGTCCAGACTATTAATATAATCACAGTGCTCTCCGAGAGACTGAATTTTGTTATTTTCTATTAGATTTTTTGTTTCAATTAAATAAAATTCTGCTGTTTCTTTGATTACTATACTACCTCTACCCACTCTTTTTCCACTTTTTTTGAAAATTGTTTTTTCTCCAGAATGATGGTACACATTCTGTGCCAGTTCAATAAATATAGCAAATACTTTTTTGATTATCACAGGATTTAAACCTCTTTGAGAGAGTTTATTTTTAACATTCTCGGCCAAAGCAACCAGAGTATCCTGGGAAATAGCTCCTTCAAACTTTAACAATATTTCGCGTTTCATTATAAGCTATTAATTATATCCTTATTCCAATCACTGTAATATCATCTCTTTGGTCTTCTTTGCCTTGATGACGCTCCAGTTCAACTAAAAGCATTTCTCTCTGTTTATCCATTGGCAGATCTGCATGAGCCTTTAAAAACTCCTTCAATCTCCTCGAACCGTACTTCTTCCCTTCAGAATCATTCTGATCCACAAAACCATCGCTTGTCAGATAAATCATGTCCCCATGCTCTACTTCTATCTCATGATTAGAAAAGGACCGCTTCTTCTCCTTCTGCCTCCCTCCAATGGACTTCCGATCCCCCTTTATTTCAATGAATTCAAAACCGTCTTCTGTTGATTTAAGGTTTCTTACTATGTAGAGAGGTCTCTTTGCACCGGCAAATACAATCTTTTTCTTCTCCAGCTCCAGTGTACATAAACAAACATCCATCCCATCCCGAGTGTCTGTTTGACCGTTCTCCTGCTTTAGTGCAAAACGCACTTCTTTGTGGAGATTTTCTAAAATTAAGGCAGGCTCTGTAATACGTTGCTCATTTACGATTTCGTTCAACAAAGTATTCCCTATCATTGACATGAAAGCCCCAGGAACTCCGTGGCCTGTACAGTCAACCACTGCAATAACTACTTTCCTGCCAATTTTGTTGAACCAGTAAAAATCTCCCGAAACAATATCTCTGGGTTTGAAAATGACAAAATGCTCAGGAAAAACAGTTTTGAGCCTCTCACTGAGAGGCAAAATCGCCTGCTGAATCCGCTCAGCATAACGAATGCTGCTTATGATTTGATCGTTCTTTTCGTGGAGTTGAGTAAGCAGCTTTTCTTTCTCTTTAAGTGCGGCTTTGATCTTTTCCCCAGCTTTTTTACGTTCGGTGATATCGCGTATAATGCTGATCCATGCAGGACGACCCTGATAATTAATTTCATCAGAGAGAATTTCTACAAACATTCGCCTACCGTCTTTGGTTAAGTGAGTGTAAGTAAAAGGTTGAGCATTATTTTTAATATCTATAGTGTACTTTACTTTTTCTAAATCTTCTGGCGGATGAAGCTCGTAAGGCGTCATTGATCGCAGTTCTTCAAGTGAATATCCATAAACTCTCTGAACAGCCTTGTTGCAGTCTAAAAACCGATATGACTTTTTATCAAAAATAACAATTGGATCGGCAATTCTATTGAACAAAGTGCGATACTTCCTTTCACTTTCTTTGAGTTTGTCCTCTGCTCTCTTCCTCGCGGTTATATCCCGAAGCACACCTGCTGTATATATTAGAGTTTTGCCCTCATAGATGGGAATCGAGCGGTCTTCTATGTATTTTAACGATCCATCCTTACAACGCCACCATGCTGTCCACATAGGCACATCTTTCACCTGTTTTGACTTAAGTTCTTTGAAAACCTTGTCTTGCTTGTCAAAATTATCTTTCATTATTACACGAGAAAGAAATATTGATCGTCCTCCCATTTTATTAACATCTTCCAATGTGTATCCCAGCAGTTTCTCAAATGCTGGACTTACATAGGAAAATTCCTCTGTCTTCCCATCCACACAATATACTATGTCTTCTATATTTGTAACTATTAAGTTAAACTTTTCCTCGAATTCCCGGAGTTCTTTCTCAATTCGTTTCCGTTCTGCAATTTCTTGCTGTGCTTTTTTGTAAAGTCTAGCATTCTCAATAGCAATAGCAATCTGGCTACTGAGTGTCTCCATTGAAATTATATCTGTATCATCAAAAGCATTGGGTTTATTACTCTGTATGTCGAGCACACCAATAACAGTCTTATTTTTATTTTTAACGGGAACTGCAAGCTCTGATTTTGTTTCTTCCCCTGCTTTGCGGATGTAATAAGGAAAGTTAGTAACATTGCCACTGAGTTGAATTTCACCCGTAGATGCCGCACGGCCTATTATTCCTTCTCCCAAAGAAAGTGATAGATTCTTTGAGAACATATGAGTGTGTATACCAGCAATAGCACGTAATTCCAATTGTTTTGTTTTTTCATTCAACAGTAAAAGTGCCACGATGTAGTAATTAAAAATCTCTTGTATAGCCGTGACAATTTCGGGTAAAAGCTTATTTAGATTTAATTCGGCGCTCACCCGCTGGGCAATTTTATAAACCAGCTTACCCTGAGCTGCCCGATGTTTTGCTTCCTGTTCTAATTTTTTACGGTTAGCATTATCCATATTTCTTAAACTTTAATTCCTATTATTGTAATGTCGTCTCTCTGATCTTCTTCCCCCTGATGGTGCTCGAGCTCAGCTAAAAGCATTTCTCTCTGTTTATCCATTGGCAGATCTGCATGAGCCTTTAAAAACTCCTTCAATCTCCTCGAACCGTACTTCTTCCCTTCAGAATCATTCTGATCCACAAAACCATCGCTTGTCAGATAAATCATGTCCCCATGCTCTACTTCTATCTCATGATTAGAAAAGGACCGCTTCTTCTCCTTCTGCCTCCCTCCAATGGACTTCCGATCCCCCTTTATTTCAATGAATTCAAAACCGTCTTCTGTTGATTTAAGGTTTCTTACTATGTAGAGAGGTCTCTTTGCACCGGCAAATACAATCTTTTTCTTCTCCAGCTCCAGTGTACATAAACAAACATCCATCCCATCCCGAGTGTCTGTTTGACCGTTCTCCTGCTTTAGTGCAAAACGCACTTCTTTGTGGAGATTTTCTAAAATTAAGGCAGGCTCTGTAATACGTTGCTCATTTACGATTTCGTTCAACAAAGTATTCCCTATCATTGACATGAAAGCCCCAGGAACTCCGTGGCCTGTACAGTCAACCACTGCAATAACTACTTTCCTGCCAATTTTGTTGAACCAGTAAAAATCTCCCGAAACAATATCTCTGGGTTTGAAAATGACAAAATGCTCAGGAAAAACAGTTTTGAGCCTCTCACTGAGAGGCAAAATCGCCTGCTGAATCCGCTCAGCATAACGAATGCTGCTTATAATCTGTTCGTTCTTTTCGTGGAGTTCTTTCGTTCTCTCTGCTACTTGAATCTCAAGTTTTCTCTTCTGAGCCTCTATATTTCTTATCCGTATTCTATACCAGCCAAAGCCCGTTCCCAATACTGCCAAAATGATTACTGTTCGGAACCACCATGTCTGCCAGAAAGGAGGAGTAATTCTTATCCTCAGGGACACTCCTTTCTCATTCCAAACGCCATCATTATTGGAAGCTTTTACTCTGAATATGTAAGTTCCCGGAGCTAGATTAGTATATGAGGCATACCTTTGAGCAGCCGAAGTATAAACCCAATCCTTATCAACCCCTTCCATCATATAGGCGTAATTATTTTTATATGGGAAAACATAATGCAGGGCGGCAAACTCAAAAGAGAGCATATTGTCTCTGTAAGAAAGTTCAATTTTGTCAGTCTCTGTAATGGACTTGGTCAATGTGAATTGTCCATCCTGGCCTTGCTGAATGGGCACTACTTTGTTAAATATTTTAAAATTTGTAATTACAACTTGAGGAGGATGCGGATTATCCTTAATCATTTCAGGATAAAAGCTGTTAAACCCATTGATCCCTCCGAAGAACATCTCGCCTTTAGGACTTTTATAACGCGCTCCGCCGTTGAATTCATTGTCCTGCAGTCCGTCACTGATATCATAATTTCTAAAAGTCTCTGTTTGAGGGTTAAATTTTGAGAGCCCATTATTAGTACTTATCCAGAGATTTCCTTCATCATCTTCCAGAATTCCGTAGACAGCGCTACCTCTCAATCCTTCAGTCTCTGAGTAATTGGAAAACCTCTCTTTTTGCGGATCAAATTTTATGATTCCTGAACCATTAGAACCTATCCATAGTAATCCGGATCGATCTTCGTGAAGTGTAATACAATAATCATTGCTCAGGCTGTATGGATCCTTAGGGTCAAAGCGGTAATGGAAAAACTGGCCCTTTTCTGGATCAAATTTGTTAAGTCCACCTCCAAATGTTGCAATCCACAGGGTTCCTGAACGGCTCTTTAAGATTGACCAGATTCTATCATTACTCAGGCTGTTTGGATTATTGGGATCATGTTTGTAACGAGTAAATATTCCTTTTTCTGTTTCAAATTTATTGAGCCCTCCTCCATCAGTACCGATCCAGAGAACCCCGGGTTGTCCTTCATAAATTACCCTGATTCTATCATCGCTCAGACTATTCGGATTTGTAGAAGAATGCTGATAGCGGATAAATTTTCCACTCTTCGGGTCAAACCTGTTAAGTCCTCCACCATAAGTTCCAATCCAGAAGATACCTGAGGAATCTTTGACTATTGAAAAGACTCTGTCATTGCTCAAACTTGTTGAGTCCTTAGGATTGTATCGATAATAAATGAATCGGTTATTTTCCCGGTCATATCTATTGAGCCCTCCTCCATCAGTCCCCACCCAGAGAATGCCTGACCGGTCTTCATAGAATGATCTAACAAATATGTGGCTTAAGCTGTTAGGATTTTCGGGATCATGAGTGACATGTTGAAATGGTTTCGGCTCCCTGACAAATTTGCAGAGAGCACCACCATAAGTACCCACCCAGATCACTCCCGATCGATCTTCGTATAAAGAGTAAATTCTGTTGGTGCTCAGGCTATTAGGATTATTAGAGTCATTTTTATAATAAATAAATTCCTTTCCCCCTCTTTCTAATCGATTCAGTCCGCCTTCGTTCGTCCCAATCCAGAGCGTACCAAGGTGGTCTTGATAAACAACATGAATCCAGTCATCACTCAAAGATTTAGGGTCACCAGGAACATGTCTGTACTGAGTAAACTTTCCGGTTTTTGGATCAAACAGATTAAGACCCCTATTCGTTCCAATCCAGAGTTTCCCCGATGAGTCTTCACAAATGGAGTTGATGTTGTTATTACTTAAACTGTTTGGATCTTTTGGATCGGACATAAATCTGGACCAGGTCTCATCTTTGGGGTTAAATCTATTCAATCCATTGTCGGTTCCGATCCAAAGCATCCCCGAACCATCTTCTAAAATAGCATGTATGTGGTTATCGCTTAAACTTTGAGGATTTTCTGGGTCAGATTGATATCGTTTGAAGGATTCACTCTCCCTGTTGAATTTATTCAATCCGTTATCCGTCCCAATCCAGAGAGATCCGGATTTATCTTCAAAAATTGTAAATACCTTATTACTGCTAAGACTGTTCGGTTTTTCAGGATTATAAAAATAGTGAGTAAATGTCTCTTTTTCTCTATTGAATCTGTTTAGGCCGTCATCTGTCCCGATCCAGAGAGTCCCCAGGTGATCCTCATATACTGAATAAACCCAGTTGTTACTTAGACTTTTAGGATTTCTTACGTCAGGAGTATATATGATGAAATTGTAGCCGTCATATCGATTCACTCCTGACTCAGTACCTATCCATATAAATCCTTTGCTGTCCTGATAGATACAATGGATGCTTGCCTGTGATAGTCCCTCTTCACTTCCGATATTCTCAAATTTAATCCTGTGTCCCTGGGCATGCAAAGTGAAAGGTAGTATCCAGACTATCAGAAATGATAGAAAAACAATTACTTTCCTCATATAGTTGGAATTCATCGTTATGAGTTATCCTACTTACTTAATACTGTGTTAACAAATCGCAAAATATATGCCAGGCTATTGTAAATGATAAATTAAGGGAGATAAATAGTATTGCACGACTGAGACAGTCTTTTGTGGTAGGCTGATCAGGATGAAAATTGTAGGGAGTAATTAAATGCTGGGGAAAAATTCCCTATCAGGTAGTAAATTTTTTCGTAGTAATTTTCTTGAAATGTTTCCAACTTAACCCTGACAACATTCCGACTCCTATCAGGGTTAGGTGGGCACTGTTTCCTTATGGAGATAGGGCGCTTTATGGAGTAGCATAGAAATTTATCATCCTAAGAATTGCTCGCTGACAAACTTTGCAAAATCGTTTTTCCCGATTGGAAAACATTAAACATTCCAGCATCGGACGATAAAGTCCTTTTGATGAATAACCTGCTCCTTCAAAAGCACCTACTTTATCTTTCAAGAAACTATATTTCTCTCTAATTTTCTTGATCTTCTGATCGATTTCTCTGGTTTTTTTGTTAAATTTCTCTCTCGTCTTTTTTATTTTTCCTTCTGAAACACCTCTTTGCTTTAATTGGGAAATTTCCCTGTTCATCTCCTTGAGATTTTTTCTTCTCTCCATTTGAAGTCTATCAAGTTCCTCTTTCCCCCATTCAGTAGGTATACTAATTCCAGGGGAAACAAGGTCTTTCCATTTAAGATTATCAGGATTGAGGAGGGCTGTAATATTGGGTTCAGTAGGTTCCACCCCTTTCGGATAGAAATCATTGTAGGCCACTTCAGAGGAGTAATATTCATCGGCAAGGCCGGCAAAAGAATGGCCGAACTCATGAAGAAAGACATTTTCACTCAGATTGTTGTGGGTTGTAGAAACAGCATAATCATTGTAAATACCACCCCCACCATATCGTTTGCTATTAACTAAGATTTCAATAGCATCGTATGGCACGCAAGAGGCAACATCTCTCAGTGTTTTGTTGTCATCTACCAAAAGATACCTTTCTAAATTGAATGCATTAAAAGATCCATTGAGGGCAGTGTTTTTAAAAATTCCTTTTCTTGGTTGATCAATGCCGCTTTCAGAAGAAGGTCTAAACACACCATAGATATTAAATTTTTCTTTGTTACTTTTGTATGGTTCTATACTAAAAAATACTTTGAGGTAATGATCAACATCTTTTCTAAAGGTTTCATATTCTTCGGCAGTATAGCCTTCAGCAATCCATGCAAGGTCAACTTTCTTGTGGGGATCACCATTCTTAAGTGCCACATATACCCGATCGCTTTTTCTCGGCTCCTCTTTTATAATTTCTACTGCTTTTGGGTCAATCTTTTGGATGAAGATCGGATGGAGAATATTTTTTCTGTCTCTTTTTTCCAGGACAAATAGAATGGGTCTCTTTGGATAAGGAATCAGCGCTGATTCTTCAAAAGTTTTTTTCACACCATTAATACCAGGATCAGTAGTCTTATATTCACCAAACATACAGTTGAATCCTTTAGAAAAAATTAAATTATTCGAAGCAATGTCGTAGATTTTAATGTAGTAAACACCATTGTTAAATCTGTCAATTAAATTCTTAGGATTACCTGCCCATATACCATACTGATAGATTTTGTCTATGGTTATGGTTTCTTCCTTTGCGTCTCCGATATGGAAGTAATCAATACGCATTGTCTTATCAATAAAATAATCGTTGAATGCAGAAAATTGCTGAGAGAAGAGCAGAACAGGAAGCAATAAGATTGCAAACAAAAAAATAGATAGACGTCTCATGGTATCCTCCTATAAAAAAATTAAAAATCAAAATTAAAATAGCAAAATCAGTAAAATTCACCGATATTTTTTTAACAACTCCCATCACCTGATCGTCCCAGAGATTAGCGAAAGCGGTCTCTGGAACGATGAGTTTACGGAAACCATCATTTGAAAATTCAACACTCAGTATCGGCACGGCTAAGAATTTTCTGCCACCCAACATCCTGGAATACGAGATTTCTCACCGGCCAATATGGAATTTATTTGTCATTTGAATTTTGATATTTGTTATTTTCAAAAGTTTAGTAAAATATTTATCTTAGTTATTTTCTCCAGAATCTTGAGCGATGAATATCCCTATGACGTTCAATAGCCAGCTCTATCAATCTATCGATGAGTTCTGAGTAAGAGACTCCACTTGCTTCCCAGAGTTTGGGGTACATGCTGATTGGTGTGAACCCGGGAATTGTATTAATTTCATTTATAAAAACTCTGTTTGTCTTACGTTCCAGCAGAAAATCTACACGTCCCATTCCAGCACAGTCAATAGCTTTAAACGCAGCTACAGCCATGCTTTTAACTTTTTCAGCTATCTTCTCAGGAATGTCAGCTGGAATAATAGTACGGCTTTCGTTCAGAATATATTTTGCTTCGTAATCATAGAATTCATTGCAGGGAATGATTTCTCCCACTACAGAAGCTTCAGGCTCATCATTCCCCAGAACGCTGCATTCAAGTTCCCGTGCATCTATGGCTTTTTCAATAAGAATTTTCCGGTCGTACTCTGCTGCTCGATTTATACAATCGGGCAGTTCCTCTTCGGTATGTGCTTTGGAAATACCAACGCTTGATCCTGTATTGGCAGGCTTAACAAAGCAGGGAAACCCTATCTGTTCTTGAACTCCTTTTTGAATAATCTCTGGGGAGTTTCCCCAATCTTTTCTTAAAAACCAGATAAAATCTGTACTGAGCAGCTCGTTCTGAAAAAATATCTGTTTCATTATTATTTTATCCATACCAACTGCAGAAGCCAGAACACCTGCCCCAACAAAAGGGATGTCAGAGAGACTGAGAAGTCCCTGAACTGTTCCATCTTCTCCAAATGTACCGTGGAGAACCGGGAAAACTACATCTACTGGTTGGTGAAACGTTCTTAGAGTTTTTGTTTCATCTCTTTCTATCCTTAAAAACCCTTTTGTTTCAGGATCCCCAGCTATTACAGGATATCCTTCCACATTTCTAAGCCTTTCAACAGAGTCAAGAGACTGAAGATCATTCAGCAACAGCCACTGCCCATTTTTTGAAATTTTGATGGGAAGAATATCGTACTTACTTTTGTCGATTGCTTTCATTATCCCCACTGCTGAAGTGAGAGAAACTTCATGCTCAGTTGATCTGCCACCAAAGAGTAGGGCAACGCGGAGTTTTTGTTTACTTGTCATAAGCTGTTCTGCTCTCGTTTACGAAGACCAACGCTGTATTGAAAATAACAAATCTTTTTTGCTAAGTCAACATAGATTTTATCATACTGTCAGATAACACATTGGCTCAAAAATAAATTAATCCATGGAGTATCAAATAAGGAAAGAAGAAAAGTACTTGACTATCTGCCATCCTTTTTGTATTGTTAACTTATTATTAAAGACGCATAATCTCTTTATGATATTCAGAAACAATAAAATGAGGAGCCGGTATGTTCAAAGAACACCCAAAGGGATTGATGGTTATTTTCTTTACAGAGATGTGGGAGCGATTTGGGTTCTACATCATGATGGCTGTGTTTACTTTGTATATGGATGAAAAGCTCGCGATGAGTGATTCCCAGAAGGGAAACATCTATGGGCTTTTTCTTGCCACTGTCTATTTTATGCCAATCTTCGGAGGCTGGCTGGCAGATAAATTGATAGGCCATATTAACACCCTGCGCCTGGGTGCTTTTATAATGGTTTTTGGATACACGTTTCTTGCCCTTTCTTCTCGCAGCCGCATAGTTCTGTTTTATCTTGCACTGGTTTTAATTTCCACTGGCACCGGGCTGTTCAAAGTAAACACTTCTGTTTTAGTTGGGAATTTATATCCTCCTACTAGTAAACTCAAAGATGTGGCTTACAATATTTTCTACATGGGGGTAAATCTTGGGGCATTTCTTGCCCCTATTGCAGCAACATTAATTCACAATGTATTTTCCAGTTACAATATTTCATTTGGAGCAGCCGGAGTGGGCATGGCAATTGGAATTATTGTTTTTGAGACAGGGAAGAAAACTCTCCGTTATGCAGACACTGGCATTTTAAAAAATAACCCACAGCCGAGAAACGAAACTTTAATTCTTGACAAAGAGGAAGAGAAGCAAAGAATAATCTCTCTTGGAATTTTATTTTTGATTGTAATCTTCTTCTGGACAGCTTTTTATCAAAATGGATTTGCTCTAACTTTGTTTGCCCAGCGTTCAACTATAAAATCGACTATTCTGAAGCCAGAAACCTACCAGGTTTTTGACCCATTTTTTATTTTGATATTAACCCCTGTTGCTGTGGCACTATTTAATTATTTGCGGTCAAAAGGCAGAGAACCTTCCAGCGCTGTAAAGATTTTCTGGGGAATGCTGGTTTCAGTTTTTTCAATGGTAATTATGGTATTCGCCTGTAAGGCGGGTGGAGACCTTGATCGAAATATTATGTCACCGATGTGGCTCATTACAACCTATTTTGTTGTAACGGTTTCGGAACTTCTGATCAGTCCAATTGGACTCTCATTTGTGTCGAAAGTTTCTCCCCCGAAAAAACGAGGTCTTATGATGGGTTTCTGGTTTGGAGCAACCGCAGTCGGGAGTTACGCTTCAGGTCTATTCGGCGGATTTTACAGCACGCTTCAGCATCATACATTTTTCATGATCCTTGCAATTGGTCTACTAATACCTGCAATCCTTGTGCTTTTATTCATGAAACCATTGAAACGATTTTCTGCATAGAGTAGGGGAGAGAATAATGCTTATTAGAGAAAAAGTTAATCAGGCTATTGAAATTTTGAAAGAATTCAATCTAGATTGTTGGATAACCTTTGCCAGAGAGAGTAAGATCAATGGGGATCCGACATTGGATTTTTTATTAACAACAGGTATTACATGGCACACTGCTATTATTCTAACACCTTCAGGAAATACGTACGCAATTGTAGGTCAGTATGACAAAAGAATGGTGGAAGATATTGGTATCTACAAACATGTATTAGGGTATATAGAAGGTATTAAAGAGCCATTTTTAAAGGTAATGAGAGAGATTAATCCCTCCAAAATTGCTCTTAATTATTCTAAAGACAGCGAAATCTGTGATGGGCTTACTTATGGGATGTATCTTACACTATATGATTTTCTATCTGAAATTGGTTTTCAAGATCGATTGATTTCTGCAGAACCACTTGTGTCGGCGCTTAGGCAGCGAAAAACAAAAACTGAGCTGGCATACATGAAAGAAGCTATTCGAAACACAGAGGAGATTTTTGACCTGGTTACAGGGTTTATCAGACCTGGGAGAACAGAGAAGGAAATTGCAGAATTTATGAAAAAGGAGGTGGAAGAGCGAAAACTGGAATACGCCTGGGACGAAAAGATTTGCCCAGCAGTATTTACTGGACCTGGAACTGCTGAAGCTCACTACGGCCCAACTGATCGTAAAGTTGAAAAAGGACACGTGCTAAACATAGACTTTGGTGTCAAATACAACGGTTACTGCTCAGATCTTCAGAGAACATTTTATGTTTTAGAAAAACATGAAACCACTGCGCCTTCAGAAGTCCAGAATGGATTTAATACAATAGTATCAGCCATTGAGTTAGCCAAACAAGCTATAAAACCGGGTGTAAAGGGAGTGGATGTAGATTCAGTTGCAAGAAGATATATTGTTTCAAATGGTTACGAAGAGTTCCCGCACGGTCTGGGTCATCAGGTAGGACGATTTGCGCATGATGGTACAGCTCTGCTCGGCCCGGCATGGGAGAAATATGCAAAGAAACCTTTTGTACCCATCGAAAAAGGGATGGTTTTCACAATAGAACCGCGCTTGACTGTTCCAGGACGCGGTGTTGTGACCATCGAAAACATGGTGATTGTAACGAGCAAAGGTGCCGAGTGGCTCTCATCGCCACAAAAGGAACTCATTTTGATTTAAAATAATAGAGTTAAACAAAATGTCCATCTGGATTTCTATTCTATTGATTACATTTTGTGCTTTTTTCTGGGATATTGGGGTAGTGCTCCAGAAACAGGCAGCTGATAAGTTGCCCCGGCTGGTGATAGACAGAGGAATCTTTAAAGTTTTAAGAGCTTTTATTACCTCGAAAAAATGGATAGGAGGTTTGATTTTCAGCGGTGCAGGATGGGGATTGTTTGCATTTGTTCTTAATTATACTCCTGTCTCCCTGGCTCGAGCTATTCAAGGCTCTGGTTTTGTTGTACTTGCTTTTTTCTCCATATTTTTTCTTAATCACAAACTGACAATTTGGGAGTGGGCAGGAGTAATTATTTGCACTGGTGGCATCGTTGCTTTAGGAGTTAGTGAGTCAGCGGGTAATCAAACCCCGAGTGAAATCATTCCTTCCCGGCTGATAACAACCGTAGTATTAAGCAGTGTTGTGTGTCTACTAATTTATAAAGCTCAGAAATTATTTAATTGCGGTTTCAAATGGGTAGTGGTGTTCAGTATTTTCGCTGGCGTAATGCTTGGAACAGGTGATGTCCTTACCAAAGGGATATTAATTGAAACGGGGAAGAAGTTTTATGCAATTGGATTTGGTGTTATTTTCCCAGCCATGATATTTTTTTATTTGCTCGGTCTTTTTTTTCTTTCCCGTGCTTATCAGCACGGCCGGGCTATCCTTGTGACTGCTGTTTCAGATTTTTCTAGCCGACTGATCGCTATTTTTCTTGGTGTATACGCACTTGGGGAGGTTTTCCCAGAAGAGATTCTTTACCGGGATATGCGCATTCTAGGATTAGCCGCGGTTTTATCTGGGACTCTACTTCTTGGCCGATTCTCCGGGGAGGAGGTAGGAGAAGAGTTAAAAAAAGTGTAAGCTTAGTGGTAGAAATCACTCAAAAGAGTTTGCTCTCGCTGGTATGTGGCTGTGGTTGAACAAAACTTCACTCCGTATAAGTCTTGCAACACTCGGTCCCTGGGCTATTGTGGTGCTGGGACTCAGCGCTGCTGTATACCAACCCTTGGGACCAGACCTCTTTGTCGTAGTATCAACCAGCGTAGGATTATCACCCTGGCTTGCTGCTCTTCTGGCTGTTTTTTCAACTGCTGGAGGAGGAGTGTTAGGCTACGCAATTGGTCGTGGACTATTTGGGTCTATTTTTAAACGAATTCTGGAAAGAAAAGAACAGGCAATTCGGAAGGCAGAAGACTGGCTTTCACGCAGGGGTCTCTGGGTTATTGCAATTGCAGGGATAAGCCCAATCCCACTTACTCAGGTTACCTGGGCTGCAGGCCTTTTACGTATGAACTTTGCAATTTTTGTCGGAGGACTTTTCCTTGGGCTTGTGCCGCGCTTTCTTCTGGAGGCACTTTTTTCCAATCTCATTCAATGCTGGTTTTCCCATTTCCCTGGTTAATTTTGTAGGGACAAAACGATGTTCTGCTCCTCCGTTTAGAGATTGTTTCAGAGATGAGTTCACCCTTATTTATTATTAGAGGCTTGAGTCTCTTTAACTTTTCCTCGATTATTTGGTTGGGGTGGAAGAGTGGCATCGCCTTTTGCTTGCCTGTCCGCTGGCGGAGCAGCCGAAGCTCAGTAGAGAACTAAAACAACTTTAAGAGAGAAATAAGGAAAAGATAATTAATATC
>CAYYPT010000060.1:0-13658 GCA_964473625.1 uncultured bacterium
GACTCAGCATGAGAAAACCTTTAAATGAAATTTATTCTGAGTGACCGCCCTAATCTCAAATTTGCCAAAGTTCAGTTAATTCTTTTCAGAACAGTATCTTTTGCCCAGAGATAAGCTTGGAGAATATCATCAATGCCAGGATGCAAAACTACTTCATGCCTATCCAGTACTTCCCTGATAACTTGTGAAATTTCAGGAAAAGTGATTTTTTTTGATATAAAAAAATCCACAGCAATTTCATCAGCACCACTCAACACAGCAGGAGCAGTACCCCCTATCTCAAGTGCCTGATAAGCAAGCTTAAGAGCAGGATATTTATCCATATCAGGAGGAAAAAATTCTAGCTTTTTAATTTCCGTGAAATCTATCCAGCCGTAATCCCCGGTCCAACGCTTCGGGTAACTTAGAGCATAAGAAATTGGAATTCGCATATCAGGCACGCCTAACTGAGCTTTGATTGAACCATCAACAAATTCAACCATGGAGTGAATAATTGATTGAGGATGGACTACTACTTCTATTTTATTGGGCTCAATTCCAAAAAGCCAGCAGGCTTCTATTACTTCAAATCCTTTATTCATCAGAGTAGCAGAGTCAATTGTCACTTTTCTGCCCATTCTCCAATTTGGATGGGCAAGAGCTTCCTCCACTGTTACATTTGATAATTCAGATTTATTTCTTGTCAGAAAAGGTCCTCCAGAAGCCGTAAGAAAAATTTTTCTGATATTTTTATTTTCCTCTCCTTGAAGACACTGGAAAATTGCGCTGTGTTCGCTGTCAACAGGGAGCAAAACTGCTCCATGTTCTTTTGCCTTCATTGTTATCAGCTCTCCCGCCATAACAAGGACTTCTTTATTGGCAAGAGCAATCGGCACACCTGTCTCAAGAGCCTTAAGGGTAGGTTCAAGGCCTGCTCCTCCTACAATAGCATTAACAATAATATCTTCACTGCCCTGGGCTGAGACTTCTAACAACGCTTCTTTTCCCTGAAGAAGTGTAACTCCCAGCTTTTTAAATTCCTCTTCCCATTTTTTCTCACTGACATTGCCTGTTATTACAACATTACGTGGATGAAAATTCTTTGCCTGCTCCAGAAGAAGGCCTATATTACGATGAGTTGTCAGAGTTACAATCTCAAAACGCTCTGGATAACGAGCCACCACATCTAGAGTTTGTCTACCTATAGAACCTGTAGAACCCCATATAGTAAGTTTTTTAGAAATCATTGCTTTCTCCAGAGGTCAAAAAAAGCCGACCTTCTGTCTTCATCTGGCCAGCCCTCAGCAAAAAAAAGTAATAAACAAAATTCTACCCGGTGGTTAACAAAACAGAAAAAGCCTTGCGTAAATCAGGAATTTGTTTTCGTTCTTTCTCTGTTAATCCTCCATTCTCAAATTCTATTGAAAATTCTTCTTCCATTCCTTGTCTGAGCTTTTCTGCTATCTCTTTATATCCTATTTCCCTCCCAAGATATCCATTAATAGAAATTGTTTTCCCCTCCATCACCAATTTCAACTGCTCTCTTTTCCCGGGTCCAATACCTTTAAGATAATCTGGCAGAGCAAGATGGGCATCACCTACGAGAATAGACCCATGCTGGAGAATTCCTCCAGCAAAACGAAATTGAGCGCTCCCTATAAGTTTTTTCTCTCCTATAACAACTTCATGCCGGGCTGAAGCTGAAAAACAACTTACAGATAGAGGAGTTTTGTAGTGCGAACGAAGATCCATGGTTCTTTTCTGAAGCTCGGCTGGTACCCCTAATTTCTGGATTCCTCTAACAAGTCCTCTGCTTACAAAATTATAGACCTCTCCAACACTTGCAGAAAAAGGGAAGCTACCAGCAGGAATAATTATAGAGTATGTGATCTCTTCTGCATGTAAAACAGCTCTTCCCCCTGTGGGTCGCCTAACAACATCAATGCCGTCTTGCTTGCATCTATCCAGATCAATATTTTCAACAGATTGATGGTAACCCAAAGAGATGCAGTAAGGTTTCCATCTGTAAATTCTTACAGTAACTCTCCCAAATGAAGCCGCATTTTCCAAAATGGCACGGTCTACTGCCATTTGGGTGGCTCCATCGGTGGGGCTATCTTCTATCCATCTCCATTTTTCCACAACGGGGGATCCTATCGGATAACTCCTCTTTCACTTCTTTCAAAGAACTTTACCACTCTTTCAATCTCAGGAATCATTTCCATTTCTGACCGTATTTTATTTAAAGCCTGAGTTCTATTAAGCTTGGACTGGTAAATAATACGATAGCACCTTTGAAGCATATTAATAGTCTCACGGGGAAATCCTCTTCGCTTAAGTCCAACAATGTTTAATCCCTTATATGTCAAAGGTTCACCCGCTGCTAAAATATAGGGGGGAACATCCTGGACTGCTCTAAAATTTCCTCCAATGAAAGCATGCTGTCCTATAGTACAAAATTGATGTACAGCTACCAGACCGCCAAGAATAACCCAATCTTCTATCGTAACATGGCCCGCCAACTGGACAACGTTAGCAAGAATCACATGATCCCCCAACCAACAATCATGAGCCACATGGCTATAAGCCATTAAAAAACAATCTTTGCCAATTCGTGTTTTTCCCCGCTGTTTTGTTCCCCTGTTTAAATCACAAAATTCCCTAATAACCGTGTTATCATCTATTTCTAAGGTTGTTTTTTCACCAGAAAATTTTAGATCTTGAGGAACAGTTGCTATAGCTGCACCATGATGGATGTGACAGTTTTTCCCGATCCGTGCACCACTGGCTATAAAAACGTGAGAATCAATTCTGCTCCCTTCTCCTATTTCCACATCTTTTTCAATAATAGAGAAAGGTCCTACTATCACATCCTTTGCTAATTCTGCTCTTTTATCAACCAAAGCAGTGGGATGAATGTTGGGCAATCTTTTCTCCGATAACTTTATAAGATATTTTCCAGCAGGGAAACAAATTCCCGTTAATCACTGGACAACCAAAAGTAAGCATCCACGAAACAATTGATTAATTTCTATCGACAATAGCCGCCATATATTCTGCTTCACAGACCAGCTCGCCAGACACAAAAGCTCTTCCCCTCATTTTACATGATGTTGATCGATATCTCACTAACTCCACTTCAATTTGAAGTTGATCTCCTGGACGCACAGGTTTCCGGAAACGAACTTTATCCATTCCCATAAAATAAGCCAATTTTTTTTCTGGATGCTCAATTGCATCCAGTAAAAGCACAGCTCCTGTCTGAGCCATTGCCTCTACAATTAACACTCCCGGCATAATTGGATGACCCGGGAAATGCCCTCTGAAATAAGGTTCGTTAAAAGTAACATTCTTTATGCCCACTACCCGTTCCTTAGGAACCAGGTCGAGAATCCTGTCGATGAGGAGAAAAGGATATCGATGGGGTAGTATCTTCTCAATGGCCTGTATATCTAAAAAGATTCCCTTCTTCAGCGGGCGAGCCTGGTATTTACTGGTAATCTGCCTTTTCTTGTAGACTTTCAGGATTTTCTTTACCAGTGCAACGTGGGCAGCATGACCTGAACGAGCAGCCATGACGTGAGCTTTCAGAGGAACTCCTAATAAGGCAAGATCTCCTATTAAATCCAGGGTCTTGTGCCGGACTGGCTCATTGTAAAATCTGAGCTTTCTTCCTCCTAAAATGCCATTTGTCCCCAGAACCACTTTTTCATCCAGGCCAAATTTCCGGGCTAAGACTCTCAACTCTTCATCACTCAACTGTCTGTCAACAATAACAATCGCATTATCTAAGTTCCCTCCCTGAATCAAGCCCTGATCATGAAGTTCTTCCACCTCGTGGAGAAAACAAAAAGTGCGTGCCGGCGCAAAGTCATCAACAAACTCATCTGTAAGAGAATACATCGAAGTATACTGTGTCCCAAGAGCAGGATTTTTGTAATCAACCATAAAGGTTATACGAAGTTCGTCTGAAGGGAAAACTACCATGTCAACTCCGTTCTTTTTGTCGGAGTAGGTAATGGTTTCTTCAATTTCAAGATAATCGCGGGGCGCATCCTGCTCTACAAAACCTGCTTTTTTTAAAATCTCCACGAATGGCAGAGCGCTTCCATCTCCCACAGGGGGCTCATTCGAATCTAACTCTATCAGTACGTTGTCAATTTCCAGTCCGTAAACAGCGGCTAACACATGCTCAACCTGTCTAATATGGACTGAACCATTTCCCAGTGTAGTATCCCGAAAGTTATCCACAACATGTTCAATATTGGCCGGTATCATAGGATGACCGTCAATATCTTTTCTTATAAAACGGATACCTGTATTGGGCTCAGCAGGCTTGAATGTAATAGTTGTCTTACTACCTGTATGTAAACCTATCCCAGAAAAGGAAACGGATTTCCCTATTGTCCTCTGATTTCTCAACATTTCTTCCTCATCTGTTCTTCTAACTCATAAAAACGCTTTTCAAGATCTTTTATCTCTTTAAATAATTGAGGCAATTGTTGCATCACAGCTTCTATACGGAGCTCCTCTCTGTGGGGTCGCGCAGGATAACCCGACACCATAACCCCCGGTGGAATGGATTTAGTAACACCTGCCTGTGCACCTACTGCGGCTCCATCTCCAATCTCCATATGGCCGGCAAATCCAACCTGACCTCCTACACGAACTCCTTTCCCGATTTTTGTACTTCCTGAAAGTCCAGTTTGGGCTGCAATAACTGTATTTTCACCTATTATACAATTATGACCCACCTGGATTAAATTATCCAGTTTGGCTCCTTTTTTGATGCGCGTTTCTCCCAGTGTGGCTCTATCAATAGTTGAATTAGCCCCTATCTCTACATCATCTTCAATAACCACTGTTCCTACTTGAGGTATTTTGTAGTACTTTTCTCCCCCCGGAGCAAAACCAAAACCATCGCTCCCCACAACAACACCATTGTGAAGGATTACCCTGTCTCCAATAACAACCTTCTCCCGCAAACAAGCATTAGCATGGACAAGACAATCGTTACCCACAGTCACATTATCACCTATTACAACCCCGGGCATCAAAATCGTTCTATCACCAATTTTGCACTTTTTGCCAATAACCACGTGAGGACCGATAGAAATGTCCTTCCCCAACTTTGTTCCTTCACCAATAATCGCTGTCTTGTGAATCCCTTTTTCAAGCAGAGGCTCAGGAGGATAAAAAAGAATTACTGTTTTAAGAAAAGTAAAATAGGGGTTCTTAGTGCGCAACAAAGATTTACCGCGCACTTCGCTAAGATTCTCAGGAACAATTACAGCAGAAGCACCGGTATGCTCCAGAAACTTAGCGTATTTACGATTAGCCAAAAAAGTAATTTGCCCTTCTCTGGCCTCTTCTATCTTGGCTACACCAGCAATCTCCAGCTCGCCATCACCTACTACCTCTCCTCCTACTCTGGCAGCGATTTCTGCCAGTTTTAAAACCATTGTCTTATTTCCCTGTAGTTTTTGACGTACCGGCAGGTGAGGCTTTCTCCAATTCCTGCAGAACTTTATCTGTCAGGTCGTATTTATTCTTTGCAAACAGAATATTACCCGCCACAGAATCAAAAATAAAATCATAGCCTTCTTCGTCGCCAACTTTATTGATAGCATTATTAATTTGATCCAGCACAGGTTGAAGCAGTTCACTCCGCCGTTTAAAGAATTCTCCATTATTCCCCCACTTCTCGTTCTGGTACTGCTGAATTTTAATGGCTAAATCCTGAAGCTGCTGCGCTTTTTCTTTTTTCTTCGCTTCGCTTAGAAGAAGACTCTGCTGATCTAACTGGTTTTGAAGTGTCTTAAGATCCTCCTGCATTTTTTGAAGTTCCTGGCCCCACTTGTTGCTCTCTGCTTCCAATTTCTTCTGAGCATCAAGAGCTGGGGGAAAAGTAGAAAGAATTTTTTGGGAATCCACGTAACCAATCTTTATCTGGGCGGCAGCCGTTCCCCACCCAAGAATTCCCAGAACAACTGCGAAACCAACCAAAGGTAAAATACGTTTCTTTGACACAACACCCTCCTATTTTTTTAAACAATTTTAACTACATTTTGAATTTTGATTTGTCATTTTCCATTTTAATATTTGATTTTTAAATTTCTCAACAGCTTGCTGCTTAGCCGCACTAGGAAATTTGCGAAAATTTAGTTAATAACCCAGACTAAAAACTTCTCCCAAAAACAAACTGTGGCTTCCATTTACCATATTTCCTTCCGTATGCATCCACATTGTCAAAACCATAGGCATAATCAAACCCTATCATACCGACCATCGGCATGAATATTCGAGCACCAACCCCTATCGATCGTCGGAGATCAAAAGGATCTGTATTTTTAAGATCACGCCAGGTATTTCCCGCTTCTGCGAAAACCAAACCGAAAGTAGTAGGCTGAGTAATAATAGGGAAACGGAGTTCTACAGTAGTTTCTAACATTGTTTTCCCCCCTTCGTAGTAGTATTGCCCCCCTGCTAATGGATCGTCATATCCTCTAAGAGGTATAGCTCTTGAAAGACCACTTCCACCCATAAAGAAATATTCCAGATAGGGAATTTTCCCTGATTTTGTCAGACGGTCCATATAACCAAACTGGGCACGAGTTAAAAGAATCAGTTTACGACTAAAGGTTGGCAAAAAATACTCAGCACTGAATATATGTTTGTGGTATGCAACGTTTCCTCTAAAAAATCCCCCGGTAATTTCTGTAGACAAACTCACCCTCGATCCCCGTGTGGGAAATTCAGGTTGATCTAAACTGTTTCTGGAAATAATCTGTGTAATGCCGCTGGAAGTAAGAGGCCAATCTTCATTGACGATATTATTTGGATTTAATTTTCTATAATACTCATTAAAATGTCCCAGAGCGGTCTCATCAATACGATAGATCCAGTCGCCGCGGAAGTAGTTATCGGGCCAGGAAAATCTTCTACCCAACCGAAGAGAAAGACCCCTGCTCCTCTGACTATAACCAATATAGTAAGGATCACGTTTTGTATCGTAGATACTTGCCCCGATGAGAGTCGGCGTATTCAAAAACCATGGCTCTGTAAAACTGAGACTGAAGGCACGGTAATAGCGGCCAAAATTCCAATCCAGCGAGAGCTTCTGGCCATTACCGAAAAGATTGTTCATACCAAGTCCCACATTCCCAATGAGGCGGTCGAGTTCACTCCAGCCCGCTGATAGATTTGCCGTATCAGTAGATTTTTCTTCAACCTTGAATGAAATATCCATCTCTTTCTCATTCACGGGGAGAACATTGGGGATGACTTTGGAAAAATAATTCAACATCATTAACTCGCGTTGACTCCTCAGCAGGAGTTCTTTACTAAAAACATCTCCAGGACGGATTCTCAACTCTCGTCTTATCACCCGTTCTTTAGTCCGAGTATTTCCGGTAATTTCAATTCTTCTTATCCTTACTGGGTTCCCTTCGTTAATTACAAAATGGACATCTAAGGTATCCTTCCCGCGAAGCGTTTCTCTGGGATTAATCTGTGCATAAATATAACCAAGGTCATAATAAGCCCCACCTACTTTCTCCTGAATGGATTCCTCAAACTTTTTCTGGCTAAAAACATCTCCTTCCCCAAATTCTAAAAGAGAGGTAAGAAATTTATCAGTAAAAAGTTTATTCCCCTCCCAGCTAATTTTCCCTACATAATAACACTGTCCCTCGTGAACCCAGATGTCGATAAATAAATTTTTCTTTTCACTGTCATAATAAAGAGAATCACCTACTATCTCTGCATCGCGATAACCATGATTTCTATAAAACTCAATTACTTTTTCTTTGTCAGCCTTAAATTTTTCTTTATCAAAATCTCCTCCTCCCCACCACCTGTTTTCTTTCGTTTTCTTCATCTGTTTGCGAAGTTTTCCATCACTAAAAACAGTATTTCCAAAAAATCTGATGCGTTTAATCTGAACTTTCTGCCCTTCATGAATAACAATCTGCAAAACAACCCGACCTTCTTTTTCCGATTTATATGTTTTAGTCTCCACTCTGGCCAGGGTGTACCCTTTATCTGCATATTTTTTCAAAAGTTTTCTTTTAGCGTTAATAATCTGATTTGGATTGAGAACCTGCCCGCGGAAAAAGCCAATTTCCTTCTCTATTTCATCCTTTTTGATTTTCTTGTTTCCCTCAATAACTATTCGCTCCAGCCTGGGATATTCCTTTACTTTGATCGTCATAAAAACACCTTCGGGCATCTTTCTGTCCAAAAGAATCTGAATATCCGAGAAAATACCCAGTGCCCAGAGCTGCTTCACCGCTCGTTGAATATCCTCCCAGCTTACATTCTCACCTTCTCTAAGACCAGAACTGAGCTTAATCACACTGGCGTCAGAAGTTACATTCCCGGAGACTGAAAGCCCTAATATTTTCCCAAGCTGACTTTGCTGTCCCAGACCAATACCATATATTCCTATCAGAAAAAATAAAATTACGTTCAGTATTCTGGAATGTTTAATCAATTTTTTACCTCCAAAAAACGATTGTATAAGATACAAAAAAAATTATACCTTGTAAAGAAAAAAATATGGTTCTTCATTGTTGATGTTTAGAAAGGAAAAGTATGGCGGAGCCAGATACGTTTATCTTCTCTTCTATCAGATAAAAGTTGGCTGTCATAAGTATATTCCATTTGAAGAAATAGATCCGGTCTAATAGCATATTCTAAAGTAAGTGCATGCCGGAAACCTATTCCATGACTGGGATAACGAAATCCAAATCCATTGTCAACCTGTCCAGAATAAGTCAAAAAAAGTCCCCGGGCAAGATATTTCCCCAGAGTCAACTTTGTACTTCTGAAAAGAAACTTGGGATCAAAAATAGAACGATTCATGGCTCTGAGCTGGACAACATTGCGGCCAAACATTGAGGAAAGTCTGAATATATCTAAACCTAAGTGTCGTCGAATTTCTCTCTCAATAGGTCGGAATATCGGTCGGAAGACCAAATTCTCTATACGCATTCCCAGAGCATCGTAAGCTCTGTCTTTTAGATCCTTTTCAGAATAACCCATTGCTGATAGTAAATCCGCCTCTGTTCGCCCCAGATTAGGATTATCGGTAGAAAACCGAAATTTAACTTTTCCCCAGGGACCACCATTGGTCTTCATGCCTGTAACATCATCAATAGAAGATAGAGACAACCATATTGTTGACATCATTCCCATTGAATCTGTTACTGTAGTAAACGCCCGCCCCGCAATAATAGGATCATCCACCCCTCTGGGATAATCAAAAGTTATCCTCTCTGGTTTAAAATAGTGATCTAAAACATCTATGGACCCCTCTGTTGAAACAAGATTGCCCCATACTTCAAAATCCCCCTGTTGAATAATTCCTTTAAGATAGAGTCCACCGTACTCATTCTGAAGCTGAAGAGCTACATTTACATTCCCAAGAGGGGTTTCTATATCTCTTATATAACAAACATCTTTTTCTGGTACAACCCGAATATCCCAATTAATTTTTTGTAAGAATGCCAGAGTTTTATCAACACCAGCGTCGCTTTTGATAGATAAAAATGGATAGGTTAATCGAAGGCTTCTCAAAAAAAGAGTCCCCCGGAAGAGTGGTTCCGAAGAGGGACCAGCAATGATGAAAGATCCCTCTTTTTTTATTCCCCCAAATGCTAATCTTCCCTGATCCCCTTTTTCCATCAATCCGGGTAAATGAAGTTTTATACCTTTCTTCGCGCTGCTTAGCTTAATTATCCCCAAGTTCAAGCCTGGTTTATCCAGAATGAGTGGAACAACTCCTTTGCTTCCTTCAGGAATGTTAGTTATACGAAACATGCCGCCATCAATTTCCCCAGAGAGATTTGAGACGTGAACAAAACGCTCTTTCTCTTTAAGTTCAATCCTGGCATTAAGCTTTTTTATCTTCTTAACAAAAGAAGACAGCTCTATTTCACCATTATCTATCGCTGCACGCCCTCTACCCAACACCCACTCCCCAGGCCTTCCGCCCCATCGAAGGAAAATTTCTCCTTCGCCATTAGCTTTCTTCACCATATCACTTATTTCCGGCAGAATGCTCAATATATTACCCTGAGCCAGAAGAGAGATATCAGCATCTTTTTCTTCTGTATGAGGAATGTCTCCCCAGAAAAGAAGTTTTAAACCATCGTTTCGGATCAGTTGCCCGTTCTTAATATAAAACATTCCACCCGCAAAACCCTGTTCAGTCCAGAGCGTATCTACCATTTCGGTTTTTAATTTTCTAAAAGGAATCGATTTTAAAGTGCCATCATTTACTTCCACTGCCCCACTAAGAACAGGTGCGTCTGCTTTTCCTCCAAATTGAATATTAATATTTCCAGTGCCCTTAAATATATTTTCCCCAGCCAATGCAAGAATCAAATCTCCGAATTTAACCCTTTCTCCCTCAAGTTCCCCACTCAAAGAATCCCCTTTTATATTTTCTACCTTTCCAGTCAAAATAGGATCGCCATTTCTTTGGAAAGAGATCTTTAACATTTGTAGCTTTCGACCTTTCCATCTTGCGTTAAATTCTCCCTCAAAAATACCAACAGTGTGAAAATTACCTTTTTGTAAGGTAAGATCTAAATTTACAGCAGGCTGTAGAGCTGTTCCATTAATCTTGATATTTCCCCAGAGTTTACCACTATAAGCTCGTAACGCCGGGAAAATATTATGCACTTTATCTATGGAAAAATTAGACAACTTAAAATAGAGTTGGAGCTTCTTTGTGGAGTCCAGTTGATAATGCCCCCAGATAGAAGCGAAATCACCTATCACACCACGATTGATTAAAATATTCTGTTTTGACAATGTCCCATAAGCTAAAATGGGGAGTTCCTCACCACCAGACCCAAAATAACTTCCTACAAATTTTATCCTATCTCGCGCCTTTTTGGTCTGGTAGTCAGTAATTTTTATTTCGAAAACTCTGGGCGAAGTTTTTTTATTGTTATTTAACCCCCTGAACCAAATTTCTCGCTTTGTTCCATAACTGGAAAAATCACCCTCTATTGACATCCCAACAAACATTCTTCTAAGCCTATCGCTGAGCATGGGTTGGATAACATTTTCTATGCCTTTACCTTTAATTTCCCAGACACTATTTTTAAGAAAAGGTGATCGTATTTCTCCGCTTAATGCAAATTCTTTATTAGACTGGATGTCTACGCTAAGAATTTTGTTTGTATAAGAAAAATCTGGCTGTAAAAAAAGCGTATCTCTTTCCTGAGAAACAACAGTTAAATTTCCTATAGCTTTTCCAATAAGATTACTCAGCTCTCCCCCTGCTCTGACTTCCATATTTCCACTACACGAAACTACCTTTTTTCTAACCCATGAAGGAAGAAGGGGAGAAAAATTTCCATTCAAACCTAAAGCAAGAGAAGTTTTTTGTAAGGAATTCGAAAAGTCAATACTTCCTTTTAGGTTAAGTCTTGTCTTTCCATTCTCTCTCCCTAATCCATCTATTGAAAAAATATTATCACAAAGTGAAATTTTAGCCCTAAAATTGTCAAAGGAAATTCCAGACACAGTCAAATTCTTAGATGAAAAATTCCCCTTCATAATGGGGTTATTGAGAAATCCTGTATAATAAAAATTAAAACGTCCTGTTCCTGAAACAGGATACCTAGATTCCGGAACAGCCTGAGAGAGAAAAGTGGAAACATCAAAACGATTACATATAATTGAAATATCTAAATGCGGGTCAAGAATATTATGCACTTTACCTTGAATTTTTAGACGGGATCCATTAAACTTTGCAACAGCTTTTCTTAACTCAAAATCTTTCCCTTTAAAAATGCCTTTTACATTTACATCTTCAAATTTAAGATTTGCTTTTTTAAACGAAAGCCCTCCATTGCGAATCTCCAGAAAACCCGAGGCCCCGTTAACATGGTCAAAATTTATTTTGCCTTGTATTCTTCCCCCTGTTACTTTGATATAACTGGGAAGCAAAAAAGGAAGCTCAGAAGAAGGCACGGATTCTTTAATATTAACAAACATTCTGAGAGGTTTTCCAGATAGAAGGCTTAAGCTTCCTTCCATCGCTAAATTATTATCTCTAGACTCAAGAAGTTTACCTGTAAGTCGAACGCTTGCAGAATCTGCAGAAAGGGCACGAAAGCAACCATCCAGTGAATGAGTCATGCGCAGTTTCTTGCCGGAAGAATCTTCTAAAATAACCTCTGCTTCTCTTACAGTGATACGCTTTATTGCATTAAGTTCCTCCAGCATTTTCTTAAAACCGAGCCATTCTTTCTCAGCCGATTTTCCTTCCTTCCCCAGAGAACTTTTATAAACAACTACCACAGGGTGGATTAAAATTACCTCATGAGTTACTTTGTGCGGTGAAAATCCGTATTTGATAAGATTCCACAGACTGTAACCAAGCCTAACGTCTTGGATTTCTACAGAAAAAGATCGATCCTTAGGAGCTAACCTAACACCGCTGAGATGAAGACTGCTCAAATCTGTTTCCACATGTTCGATATCCGAATCCTGCGCCAGAAAAGGCTGAGCTTTCTCCAAAAGTATGTTTTTTATTCTATCGTTGGCTCTAGTTAGCCGCCATCCAAAATAGCCGCCGAAAATAATAACAGCTCCTAGAATAGCGACAATTAAGACCCATTTCCTTCTATGCATTTTCTTTTTCTCAAAAATTGAACAAAAGAAAAATGAGGGGAAAATAAAAACCCCTCAATCCTGAATACACCCCACTGTGAATTGTTATATCATAGACGTATTTATCAGCTATATAGTTCCCATTTTATTAACCATCTGTTCACTAACTTTACCGAATCGTCTTTCACGGCCTTGATAGTTCTCAATGGCTTTATAAAGATCGGTTCTTCTGAAATCTGGCCAGTAGACATCAGTGATATAAATCTCGGTGTAAGCTAATTGCCAGAGAAGAAAATTAGAGATCCTAAATTCTCCACTGGTGCGAATGAGAAGATCAGGATCCGGGAGTTCTGAGGTATAAAGATGTTGAGAAACTATTTCACTATTAATATCATCGGGTTTTAGTTCTCCCTGTTGAACCTTAGTAGCAATCTTTCTGACAGCTGATACAATTTCCTCTCTTCCACCGTAACTCAAAGCTATATTCAATATAAGCCCGGTGTTTTTGCTCGTTGCCTCAATACCTTCAAAAACCTTTTCTCTGGCATACTTAGGAAGACTTTGAATGTTTCCTATTGCCATCAAGCGGAGGTTGTTTTTCACCATATCATCAATTTCTTTTGAGAGCGTTCGTAAAAGAAGTTTCATCAGCGCTGACACTTCTTCTCTGGGACGACGCCAGTTTTCAGTTGAAAAAGTGTAAAGTGTTAAAACCTTAATTCCCAAACCACCACATGCATCTACAATATCCCTAACAGACTTCACACCTTCCCTGTGCCCGGCAACCCTTGGCAACCCTCGTCGCCTGGCCCATCTTCCATTGCCATCCATAATAATAGCAATATGTTGGGGAAGCTTTCCCCGCTTTTTTAACTCTTCCTGTATTTTTTTATCATCATAATTCACAAATTTAAAGGTACAATCAAATAAAGAAAAAGTCAAGATTAAAAAAAGACCTATCGGGAGAATAAATGTTCAATACCAAGACCGCTCAATTATGTCTGTAAGAATCGTTTTACACCTATACCACTTCCTAAAAAACCGAG
>CAYYPT010000061.1:0-3463 GCA_964473625.1 uncultured bacterium
GCCCGCGTATTAATGGGAAACTTAAGCTTGGCAGAGGTTGGATTTTGAGAGGAGCCTTCACAACTGGTTTTAAACCGCCCCAGATTTATGACGAAGACCTCCATCTCTGTGGTGTGGAGGGTGACCAGAAAGTAACCAGAAACGCATATAATTTGAAACCTGAAAAGAGTCATTCTTTTAGCGGGGGTATAGAATTTCAAAATGTTGTAGGTAGTATTCCTGTCATGTTTGATATGACAGGATTCTACACCGTGTTGAAAGGATCGTTTACTTTGCAGTTTGTTGGCAAAACAGGCAATACTGAACGCTGGGAGCGGGTCAATGGGGGGGGAGCAAATGTAAAAGGAGTTGAATTCGATATAGGACTACGGCCTTTGCCAACCCTTGAATTCCGGGGAGGATTGACGTACAAAAAGAGCAGGTACGATAGGATTCTTGAAGATTGGAACACTAAGAATTTTTTAAGAACGCCCGATCTCTACGGATACCTCTGGATGTCACTTGATTTGACTTCAGGCATCACTTTTTTTGCTGCTGGGAATTACACAGGAAAGGCTTTAATTCCTCATGAAATTGCTGTTGAAGGCCAGGAGAATCCGGATCTTGTCTTGAAAGAAAGCAATGATTTTTTCGAGATTGATTTGAGTCTTTCTTTCCGTGTTTTTATTGTACCAGGTGTTGCTGGCAAGATCAATGTTGGGGCGAAGAATATTACAGATGCTTACCAAAAGGATCTGGACAGGGGACCAAACCGAGATCCAGCCTATGTTTATGGATCATCCCGGCCGAGAACTTTTTACACTGGTTTTGAGGTGATGTTTTAGAAGTGAGAGAAGGAGGAAAGAGAAATGATTAAAAAACCTTTATTCTGGATGCAGTTTTTAGCAGCAGTTGTTTTACTTACAAACATTTCATTCGCATCTGCCGGTGAAAAAGAAAACCTGTGGCCTGACTTCTATAACAAGGCGCCAACAATCAAGATAAAGGACCCAATGGCTCTGCTGGTTGGTTCTTTGCCTGAGGAACAAAATATATTGACCATTCACCTAACAGATGTTGCTCTTTATACCGGGCATGTGTGTCCAGGAATTGTTTCTGGATATATCTTAACACGGCTTGCCCTTCAGGCACTTTATCCTGAGGGAATACCTGAACGAGGACAAATCCGAGTGGCAGCTATGGAACCGTCCGATTTGATGGATGTGGCATCGTATATCACTGGTGCTCGTTCCTTTTATGGGCGTGATGAAATTAATGCCGAAGATCTTGCCATAGACAAAAGTTTATATCCCGGACAGCCTGGAGTATATGTGATGGTATTTCAGCGTAAAGATAATGGGAAAGCTGTCAAAGCGATTTTTAATAAATTCAACTTGATGTCTCCCAGACAAGCTAAAGGTATGAAACTATTTTTACAAAATATGTTGAAGGAAAAAGTTTCGCAAAAAGAAAAAGAACAAAGGTGGACAAAGATTCAATCAATAGTAAAAAGAATACTGTTGAATCCTCCGAAAGGCGTTTTTAATATTTTCCAACTGGAAGGATATCATTTCCCTGTTAAGGTTAAAAAACTACCGTAAGGACTATCTCTTTTAAAGAGATGGCATCCTTATAATCCTTATCGACTGCTGGTAAAAAACAACCAAATCAATAGCTGAAACTGCTTCCTCCAATGAATTCGCGAAGTATGGAATTGGATGGTACTTTGTCGGGTTCTACCGGGAGAAAGTATGCGATAAGTTCAAGTAAACGTTGAGCTTCTGGAAAGGTTTGGTGGTTTTCTGGTACTTTTTCCAGAAGAGGCTGTACTAAGTTTCGTAATACTGCAAGCTCGTAGACCAGAGAGGAGTTAAAAATAATATCGGTTTCTTCCTGGAATGGAAAGATATATTTTTCTTCTCCCTGGCGCACAAGAGGCCAGTGTTCTAGCGTATAGACAGTTGAGTGATCGCGAAATTGATAATCACGTATGAGGCGTCTTAGAATCCTTACATCGCTTGTAGGTACTCTTATATGGTCTGTGATATTTAGCTGAGTTAGTGCACTGACGTAAACTTTTAGTTTGTTTCTTCTTGGAATTTCTCTGGTAATCTGGGAATTAAGACTGTGAAGTCCTTCAATGAGAATTGGTTGTTGTGGTTTAAGTTTATATTTTGGCCCAGGAATGCTTTTCCCTTCCTTAAAATCATATCGGGGAAGCTCTACTGTTTCGCCCCGCATAAGTTTTTTTAAGTCTTCATTTAATCTGAAAGTATCAATAGCCATTGGAGATTCAAAATCGTAGTTTCCATCTTTATCCTTGGGGGTTTTATCTCTGTCGAGAAAATAATCATCAAGAGATATAGCCAGTGGAGCCAGACCATTTACTCTCAGCTGGATGTTGAGCCGTTTCGCAAATGTGGTTTTTCCTGAGGAAGATGGTCCTGCAATGAGAATAATACGAACATTCTTTTTCTTCATAGTGATTTGCTCAGCGATCTGGACGATTTTTTTCTCGTGAAGCCCTTCTGCAATTTTAATCAGATCAAATATTTCACCAGATTTTATAGCCTTGTTTATATCATCAACTTTTTCTATACCCAGTATATTTTCCCATTGGCCGTACTCAGAAAATACGCGGAATAGCTTCTTTTGTTTGATAAAACGAGGAAGCTGGTAGATATTGGAAGATTCAGGGAAGGAAAGAATTATACCAGGAGGCCAGTAGTGTAGATCAAATGATTTAATATAACCAGTTGAGGGGAAAGGAGGATAATTTATATAATCTATTATTTTCCCACACTGGTAAAAGGTAAGATTGGAAAGCTTTTCCTTCTCCATGAAAAGCGGAGGCTTTTCTTCCCAATTTTTGAAGTACTTCACGGCTTGTTCATACGATGCCAGTAGAGGTTTTATAACTTCATCTTTATCGATGATTTTGTGCATTTGGTTTTTAATTTTTTCTACCATTCTGCGATTTGGGTGTTTTTTTGCTTTTAATTCACAGTAAAACCCATTTCCAAGTGAGTGATCAATAAGAATTTTAGTGGTGGGATAGAGTTCATTAATGGCACGAATAAAGACCAGGGAAAGAGTCTGTTGATAAGACCTCATTCCCTCGATTGAATTAATATGGATCCATTGAATGGAACAGTCGTTTCCAATTTTCTGGTGAAGATTACATATTATGTTATTAACTTTTGCTAAAACAATTGTTTCTTTGTCAGGTGGATTACTGGATTCAAGAATTTCCAGGAGAGTTATATTTTTGGGAAAGGTTGATCTTTGACCATCCTCGAAACGTACATTAACAGTTTTTTGTTTTGCTTTATTATCCATAGGTTTTTTCTCAAGATTTTTGTTAAAAATTGAAAAATAAAATAGTAATTTTCTTTGATTCTTACAAGTGCTTTTTTGGGGAAAGGTCATTATTTACTTTTTTCTTGATTTCTTTTTATTATTATGTAAGAGGTAAATACTGAAA
>CAYYPT010000061.1:3563-13482 GCA_964473625.1 uncultured bacterium
TGAATAAAAGTTTTGTTATTTGATATATCGAAACAGAGTTTCTTCAACACCGTTTCCAATAAAAAATCCGGAAGTCTTGACACATCAAGATCTTCCGGATCTCTTTGGGGTTTGCTGCTATCCCAATTCTCTGTTAAAGGAATAAACTTTTCAGCTATATGGTGAATCTTTATGCAATTTAGTTTGTGCTTAATACAGAATGAAGAAATTACTATCTCATCAAAACCTTATAGATTCCGTCTTTTGTTTGTATAATTTTTCCTTCCCTTACGCCTCGTTCAAGAACTTTATTATAAAGTTTCTGATAATCTTTCAAGTTTCCTGTACCTTTTTCAATTTTGTTGAGATTGCCATTGGCACCCAGATCTACAACAACCGCTTCTACTATAGTTGTTTGTTTCTTTATAATAGAAAGTTTGTTGTAAACTTCACCCAAAGCCAGGATATAAGTTCTCAGTATGTAGTTGTTCAACATGTCCGAGGTGCTGTATGTTCTTTCAAAAGTCCTTTTCTTAACATGCCCACCAGTTCTGCCCAATTCAATTCCTTTCTTGTAGATTTCCCTGGCTTTTTCCAGAGAGATATTTCCAATGAGTACCTTATCCAGAATGCCATCCTGTTCTTTGTCAATTCCCTTGAATACGGTCTTTTTTCCCTCTTTTTGTATGAGAATGTTATATCCTTCTTTAGTCCTGGGGGTTATGCTTTGAATATAGTAGGTTTTGTCTCCAAGAGTAAAGGAATAGCCGCCAATTTCAACATTCTTGTGTGTAGTAACGCATCCCATAATAATTATTGAGATCGCCACTATCCACGTATGTTTTTTTATCTTCATGGCTTTATCCTCCTATTTAAGCTCTTTTTTTGTTTTTTAAACTTTTTGGCCAAAAAGTAGAATTTTATATTATTTTGCAACTTTCTCAGCGAGCTTATAATTCATGCTCCATGAAACCCAAACTTCGATTGGTCTACCTTTTCTTTCAGCCGGGATAAACTTCAGCCTTTTGGCAAACTTTACTGCAGCATTGTCTAAAATTTTATAGCCAGAAGATTTGATGACTTTTGCAATCTTTACTTTCCCCCTTTTGCTTATCAGAAGATTTATATCGACGGTGCCTTCTAAGCCGGCCATTTGAGCTAAACGAGGATAATCAGGTTCAATTCTTTCCTGGAGAGTAGGGGTTATAAGCCGTATGCCTGTAATATTACTGGGTACATTCTTGTGTTCGGATTTCTCATTAAAGAAAACTATTAATTTACCCTGTAGAATTTTGAAAGAAATATTTGTCTGGCTTACTATCTGGTTGAGAGTTTTTTCAAGCGGAAGATTTATAAGATTACATGTTATTGTTTTCCCCTCTACAAGACTATCACTGAAAATAAATTTAGCTTTTGATTGTCGGGCTATTTCTTGAATGACCTCACGGAGGGGTTTATTCTCAGAAAAAATTGAAATAAAAGTTCTTGAAGAATCATTCTGTGCCATAATAAAATGATTACACCAGACTAAAAAAAGAGTCGTACAAAAAGTGATTATTTTGAACTTAGACTTCTTCATAGTTGTCAATTCGTAATGATATATTTCTTCCCGTCAAATTTGTAATGAGAATTTAAAGTCAAACATATAGAGGACAGGACAGTTTCTATTGGTAAATTCTTAAAGGTTGCTGTAAGAGTTTTTTGACTCAGTTTGGGATCTTCCAATTTAATGGTAACATCATAATTTCGCTCCAGTTCGGCAACTATTTCTATAAGTGGTGTTTTTTCAAACACAATTTTACCTTCCAGCCATCCAAGCAGATGATCTACATCCACATTTTGAGGTGGTTGTGGAGAGACATTACCAACGATCTGACTCATCTGCCCTTTTGATAACACGACATTTTTATTATTCAATTTTATTGACCCAAGCATCACGCGACCTGTTTTTACAATGACACGGGTTTGTTCATCTCGAGCTCGCACATCGAATTTAGTTCCAAGTACTGTTACTTTTGCGTTGTTGGTTACTACTATAAAAGGTTTTTTATTATGAGTTACATCAAAAAACGCTTCACCTGAAAGCGTTACCTGTCTGAGATTATTTGAAAATCTTTTAGGGAATTTGATTGAACTGCTGCAATTAAGGTGTACTACAGAACCATCCGGTAAATTAATCTGAATTCTCTGTCTGTTTTGAGTGAGAATTTCCTGCAAATAAGGTTTTGAAGATTGGTTTCTCCAGATTAGAAAAGCTGCAGCAAATATCAACACTGCTGCAGCAGAAAGAGCAGCAGGACGATATCGTGGCTCGACAAACGTGCTCAGGTTGTTAACAATGTGCTTAAATAATGGAGTAACTCCTTTTTTCCTTTTTGCAATTGCAACATCCAAACTTTTTTCAACTGTTGACCATTCTTCTTCGATATCAGGTAGAGGTGGTGAACTCTGTACTGCTGTCAGCTCCCATGTTCTTTTTATTTTGTCGTAGAACAGTTGATTTTCTGAAGAAATTTTTAGCCATTTCTCCAGTTCTTTTTTTTCTTCCGGAGAGATTTCTCCTGCGAGAGCTTTTGTACATAATTTAAGATATTTGGAGTTCTCCATATTTTTGCCCCTTTCATATAATAATACGGTTCAGATAAGAAATACCCTCTTTTAAAGTTTCATTCAATAAAAAGACTAAAGTCTAAATTCCAAGACTCAGTCACTTTTTTAGAAAAAATAATTCATGGTTGTAAAATAGGGTGAAATTTATGAAAGTTCTTCTCGCAGCAACTGTAAAGCCTGGCTCATCCATTTTTCAACAGTTTTGATTGAGATGTTGCAAACCTCAGCTATTTCAGAATATTTTAGCCCTTGATATCGACTTAGAGTAAAAACGGTGCGAAGTTTTTCTGGAAGATTATCAAGGGCAGTTTTTAGTGATAATTCTGTGTCTATAAATTGTTCGTTATCAGAATAATTTTCTCTTTCGAGTTTTGAGAGATAAGATCTTTTAGAAGTATTTTTTCTGTTGTGATCAATAATTAAGTTGTTAGCAATGCGGTAGAGGTAAGCTTTTATAGATTTGTTAACGTTAAGCTTCTTACGGTTTTGCCAAAGGCGTGTGAAGGTTTCCTGCAAAATATCTTTTGCAAGTTCAGTAGAATAAGTACGATACCAGACAAAGTTGTAAAGTGATTTATAGTGACGGAAGTAGAGTGTTTTAAAAGCGGCACTATCTGAAGATTTTATTGCCTGAGAAAGTTTGTTGTCTGGTAAAGATGGTAAATCTTTCACTGCTCTACTAACGATTTTCCTTTCTCAAAATCGTAGAGTGTTTTTCTTTTTAAATCAGCCAGAGCCAGTTTATATTCGTTATAAGCAGCCAGGTAAGATAGCTTTGCCTGATTTAATTGATCGCTTGCTCTGGCCAGTTCTGTTGAAGTAATGTCACCATTTGCAAAGCGCTGAAGACTAATCTCAAAGGATTTTTGGCTTACTTCTTTGCTTTTGGCCAGCATCTGGACGCGATCGTAAGCTTCATACACGGTACGGACTACATCCCGAACTTCTCGTTCAATTGTAATCTTAGTGTCCTGTAAACTTAGTTCTGCTTGTTTAAGATTTGCTCTGGCAGCTTCAACCTGGGCTTTATTTTGGCCCCAATCCCAGATGGGAATTTCAAGTGTAAAAGTAAGTCCTCTGTTTGGTGTTTGTTTCAAAATATTCCAGCTCGATCTAAAAAGATCGGCTGTAGGGCTTCCCCATGGCATAGTAGGGTCAGAAAAACCAGAGAAGTTATAGTATCCCGTCAGACTTCCCTTTATAGAAACTCTTGCATCAATCTGTTTTATATTAATTTTTTGCTCTTCGATGTCGATTTGTTTTTCCACGAGTTCACTGCGATTTTTTAGAGCAAGAGCAACAGCTTTTTCAACATCAATATGAACTGGTTTCACTTCCAGCTCTGTAATTACTTTTATTTTGGTATCCAGTGGTAGGCCTATAAGCTGTTTGAACGCGGCTTCTCCTTTTTTTAGATTTCCTTCAGATTTTTTTAGATCGTTCTGGCACTGAGTAAGCTCAACCTCAGCTTGCATAGCATCTACTTCAGCGATTAACCCTGCCTCGAATTTGTTTTTTGTTGTGCGATAAATTTCTTCCTGCCGAGCTACTTTGTCTTTGTTAATTTCTACTTCCTGGCTTAATCTGTACAGCTGATAGAAAGCACTTGTTACTCTATAAACCAGATCTAATTCTGAACGCTTGAATACTCGAGACTGCCTTTCATAGCTGAGTTCAGCCTGTTTCAGGCCTAATTTCAAATTGTTAATAGTAAAAAGCGGTTTGTTTACAATCAAACTGAGGGAGGTATAAAATCTATTTGTTTTTATGAGTACATCAGGATTCATTGATGATGGAGTCCACGAATTTAAACGGTATGCCTCTGAGCGAAATGTAAGATTTCCTCCTCCCAGTGGAAGCCAGGGCATAGGTTGAATGAGATCTAAAACTCCTCTCATCTGGAAACTTCCGTATTTAACTGGTACGGGGGTACCGCCAACTACATCAACCAATTTGAATCCTTCATCGTATGCAGGAAAATAAAAACTACTTTTAGCATACGTTCGATAACCAGCTTTAGCTGCCCAGAGATTATACTCTGCCCAGATCACACTTTGTTTAAGACTTTTTATGTTGTAACTTTTGTGCAATGCAATGTCAGTACTTTGGTCAAGATTCAATACCATAACCTTTTGCCCGTGGACTGAACCAGAAGCAATTAAAAGTACAAAGAACGACAAGATTCCTATTTTTTTCATTAGATCCCGAGTTTTCATAAATTCACCTCACTACTACTCATATCTTAGTGATTCAATTGGGTCAAGTAAAGCTGCTTTGCGAGCAGGATAAATCCCAAATATAATACCTACTCCAGTTGAAACAAAAAATGCAAGAAGAATAGAACTCAAATCCACAATTGTTTTCCAGTGAGCGTATGATGAGATTATTTTTGTCATTAAGAAACCGAGAAGAATACCTATTAGTCCGCCAGAGAAACTTAGTAAAATCGCCTCAATAAGAAATTGTCCTAAAATATCTTTTCGTGTGGCGCCAATGGCTCTCCTGATACCAATTTCTCTGGTTCTCTCTAAAATTGTAGCCAGCATGATGTTCATAATCCCTATTCCACCTACTAAAAGAGAAATACCAGCGATGGCACCCATGACTATATTAAAAATTCTCTGAGTTTTTTGACTTTGTCTGAGAAGTTCTTCAGGCACAATAATTTTATAATCTTCCATTTGATTGTGTCTTAGATTGAGGAGTGATTTTGCCAGGTTGGCTGCTTCTTTTATTCTTTTTTCATCCGAGATTTTAAGTATAATTTGATCTACTTCGGGTTCGGCCGGGTCGATATCAAAACGGTGAATTGCTGAAGAAAGAGGAATATAAACGTCCATATTTAAATCTCTGTCGCCTACACCACCTTTACCAGTAGATTGCGGTTTTGGTTCCATTACGCCTGCAACTGAAAACCAGAGGTCACCAATCTTGATCTGTTTACCTACAGCATTTTCGAAAAAGAATAGCTGATGTTTAATTTTGTTCCCGAGCACACAAACCCGGCGTGCCTCGTGCAGATCCTGATAATTAAAGAAATTACCCCTTACAGTTTTGGAATTCAGTACATTCTCATAATCAGGAGTTGTTCCTACAACTGTAGTGGTGACCTCCTCGCTTTTTCTTGAAATACGAACATCTGAAATTTCTTTTTGAGGAACCGTGACCTCAACCAATGGATTCAGGATATTTAATGATCTCGCATCATCCATTGTTAAGCCTTTAGCTTCCACTACTGTTCCCCGTTCATCTTGTTCTGTCTTGATAGGATTTGAACGAAGAATAATGTTGTCTACTCCGAGAAGCTTGATCTGATCTAAAGCCTCTTTTTTAGCTCCTGCTCCAATAGAGAGCATTGCAATTACAGCGGCAACGCCAAAGATAATACCAAGCATTGTTAAGAAGGAACGAAGTTTGTGGGAAGAAAGCCCAGACAGGCTTACAGAAAAACTTTCTTCAAAATTCACGTGGTACTCCTATTATTTAATAATAAATAGACCCTTAGTAACTGTTTTTCTTTTTGTTGTTTTTGGTGTTATGACAGCAGGCTGAGTTTCCCCTCCGATTTCTTCCAACGGTATTGTGGGATCTCGTAGACAGACGCTTTCTCCCTCTTTTAAGCCCTCTTTAATAATAATATAGTTACTATTTTTTTGTCCAACTTTTACAACGCGTTTCTTAGGTGTTCGAGAGCTCATTACATAAACAACAGTTTGGCCTTCTTTTTGGAAAACAGCCTGAAGTGGTACAAACAATGCATCCTTAATCCGATCAGTGATAATTCTGCATCCGCAGGTCATACCGGGTCTAAGCAGGCCATCTGTTGAATCAATAGTTATTTCTACGTCAAAAACCTTGGTATTGGTCGATTCTTCCCGTCTAGCTAAGGTAGCTATTCTGGTAATTTTCCCGTAGTATACTTTTCCTTCAAGAGCATCCACAGTTATTACAGCATTTTGTCCTTTCTTGACTTTATTAATATCAACTTCATTCACAGTGGTTTTGGCTTGCATAATAGAAAGGTCAGGAATTTCAATTACTGGAAAGCCAGGCCACGGAGTGTCTCCAATTTGAACTTTTTTCATCGTAGATCCACTCCAGATTTCTTTGTACACAACCAATCCATCTATTGGTGCTTTTATGGTTAATTTACTTAGGGCTTGTTGTGCTTCTCTTAATGATGCTTCTGCCTGCCGGACTTTCAATTCAGCTTTCATAAGTGTTGCTTTATCGATAATATTTTGAGAAGCTATTCTTTCTTTAGCCTGAGCTAAAGCAACTTCAGCTTTTTTCATGTTGAGTTCAGCTTCCTGTTTTTTGGCTTCTGCTTCAAACTGCATCATTTTCAAATTAAGTTTGGCTTGCTCATAGTTATACTTTTCAAGTTCGAGCTGACTTTCCAGTTGGGCCATATTGGAAGCAATAGTAGCTTTTTCACTTTCTAACTGGGCTTTAGCATTGGCCAATTCATCTTTTGCATCGTCGACCTTTTGTTGAGCCTCGCTTGGATCCAGTTGAAGTAGAAAATCTCCTTTTTTGACTATTGTTCCTTCCGGTACCATGTCAACAATCTGGAGCGTCATGCGACGCCTCATGCGGGGGATAGAAATATTGGTTGAATTGAGTGCATCGATTTCGCCTGTGGTATTTATATCTATTATGAACTCTCCTCTCTGGGCTCTTGCTGTTGCAATGTGAATGGACCCTGGTATTGCTACCAGAAATATTATAAGGAGGAGGAGTACTGCTCCTCCTATTATTAGCCATGTTCGTCTGTTTATTTTTTTTAGATTTTTTATCAATGGCTCAATGTTAAGATGAAATTTCATTGATGTTTCTCCGTTATCGGTTTTTTTATTTTTGGATTTTCTTTTTGCTTTTTAAGTCTTTCTCTAATGAAGGATGGGAGTTTATTGATATCAATTTTAGATTTTTTATTTTTACTTTGGTTAGTAGTTTCGTAATTGTAGAGCAAACCGCGCTTCTGGAAGACAGCAAAACTTTCTCTGATGGCACGATTTAGTTTTTCAATTCGTTTCTTTTCTTCGGCAGCACCCAGCATAAGTGCTTTTCCTGTTGGATCAACCCATGAAAGTTTCATGCCGGGTTTTACCCCTCTTTTGATAACAATATAACTATCATTACTGGCACCCAGATATACAGCGTATGGTTTTGTTTTTCCTTTAGGAAAGACCACGGGTGAACCCTGAATTTCAAAGACAGTTCCTACAGGTACGTATACAACGTCTTTCAATTTGTTCAGGATAATTCTAACCTTGGCTGTCATGCCGGGTTTTAATCTGGGATCAGTTCCTTTTATATCAATATAAACGGCAAACCCTTTAAGTCTTGAGCCCCACTTTACACTCTGAGCCAGCCTGGAAACCTCTCTAATCTTTCCTTCAAATTTTGCCTCAGGGTATGCGTCAAGTGTGATTTTAGCATTCTGGCCCACTTTGACCTTTAAGCGATCAACTTCATTGATATAGAGTTTTACTTCCATTTTAGAGAGATCCGGGATGGAGATAAGAGCTTCGCCAGGACGTGCAGTGTATCCCTTTTTAAGACGTTCCCTGCTGGTCCAGCTCCCAACTTCCTGGTATATTACCATTCCGTGGGCAGGTGCTGTTAAATGCAGTTTATTTATTCTTTCCTGTATTGTTTTTACCCTATTCTCAGCTTCTTTTATGGAAGTTTGCATATTTACAAGCTGACTATGATGGATAATTTTTTGAGATTCGAGTTGTTTTCTGGTTCTCTCCAAGTCTATTCTTGCCTGTTCACGCTGGAGTCTTGCTTCTTCCTGCTGGGCCTTGGATTCAAATTTGCTCATTTCCAGACGAAGATCAGCCTGTTCGTAAGAATATTGTGCCAGTTTCAGGGAATTTTTAAGGTTAGACATTGCCAGAGATTGCTGTGCCTGTAATTTTTTGAGATCTGCTTTTAACGATTCCAGATTGTCTTTTGCTAAGTCCAGTGAAGTTTGCAAATCACTTACGTCAAACTGCAGGAGAAAATCTCCCTTTTTTACTATGGTTCCTTCTGGAACAAGATCAATAACCTGAAGCCTACTGGCCCACATCATAGGAGCAGAAACCAATTTCTGAGAGACTGCTTCTATCTCTCCGGATTCGACCAGATCCACAATAAAATCACCCCGCTGTGCAACTGCCCATTCATTTCTCGCTATATTTTTCTTTCCACTAGATATAGAAAATAATAAAATCAAAATAATAAGAAGGGTAGCCCCTACTGTGAAAAGAATTTGTTTTTTTCTTGAATTTAATATTTTGCTATTCAAGACTTTCTTGACGATTCTCTGAGTAACAGTAAGTAATTTCATTTTAACTGGCTTTGAATTAAAAGGTTATAGGAAAAAATATCATATCTTATACGGTTTTTCTATCCAGAAGTTTCCCAAATTTTTTCATATTTTAACTTGACAGATTTTAAAAAAGTTAGTATATTTATTTCCATGTTAGTAGTGGCGCTTTAGCTCAGTCGGTAGAGCAACGGACTGAAAATCCGTGTGTCCCCAGTTCGATTCTGGGAGGCGCCACAAATTAAACACAGAATAGAGCTCGCTTCTTGCGGGCTTTTTTTATTAAGATCTCAGTGTAGCTATTAAACGTAGTGGATTTGTTAGTAAATCGAGCGCAACAACGATACTGGTACAGACAATATCTGCTGCAGCCATAGTTTCTATAGATGCTCCTTCCCTTTGTATTACAGCAATCCCGAGTGCGGCTTCTTTAACCATCAGGCGGTCATTCCGTCCATTTCCAATGCAGACTGTGAGTTCTGAATTTAACTGCTGAACATATTTTAATTTGCCAATATCCTGGTTTTCTTTGGGAAGAATAACGAGTTCACAGGGAATTGATTTGAGCTGGGATTGAGCTTTCCCAAAAGTATCGGCTGTTAATACATGGATTTGAAGTTTCTTCGCTAGAATTTCTAAAGTTTCTTTTACTCCAGGAAGAAGTTTCCCATCACAAGCAAGCGTTCCATTATAATCCAGAACAAGATGTTCTATGTGCAGGGTTCCGAAACCGGGAATTGAAGTTTCTATCAATTTTACTCCTTTTCTTCTTTTTCAATTATCTCATTCATCTTTTTTACTATCTCGTCGAGGTTCTTAATTCCTTTTTCTCCTGCCACTTCTTCCAGTGATCCCCAGACAGGCTCACCACAGCGGATACAGACGATTCCATGCTCCTGAAGCGGACGAACTAATTTGGGGTGTTTTTCAACAATTTCTTCTATAAGAGTTTTGTTACTGATTTTTGATTTTGCTTCTCCCATAGTTTATTTTCCTATTTTATTTAAT
>CAYYPT010000062.1:0-1174 GCA_964473625.1 uncultured bacterium
ATTGATTTATGATGTTGTTATGAATGAATTATAAAGTACGCATTTCCGTGAAGAATCTTTTTTTATGACCTCCTGACCTTACAAAAACAGAGTTTTTAACACTTAGCCAATGGGAGATATTAACTGCATTCCTCACACAAAGGATTTATATCTATTATCATGAGCTATCAGATAAAAGCCTTACACCTTAAATCCGGAAAAGTTGATAGATTTAATCCGTGAGGATTTCATATTTTAAAAATTTATCTTGACATTGATGTTTTAGTTGAATAGATTTTTATAGTACACATTTTTGTTAAAACTATATGTGATGGTGGACAACCCAACACAGTGAGGAAAATGTGATAACTTTACAAATTATCCTTCTTCTCATAGCATATCTTATAGGTTCTATTCCCTTTTCATTTATAATTGCCCGAACTGTCAAAGGAGTCGATCTCCGTTATATTGGAGAAGGGAATGTTGGGGCTCGCAATGTATGGCATGTTGTTGGAAAAGGTTGGGGTATTTTGGCCGGTATCCTTGATTTCTCAAAAGGTCTATTTGTATTTCTTATTATACATTTGATTTCTGATTCAATTTTTCTTCTCTGGCTTGGCGGAATATTTGTTGTAATTGGGCATGGTTTTCCTCTTTTTCTTAAAGGTCTGGGAGGTAAAGGTGCTGCCACAGCAACCGGTTTCTTATTTGGTATGTATCCACTCTTAGTAATCTGTTCATCTTTGTTAACCCTTGTTATTTTTCTTCTGAGCAAAAACTTTCATGTAGCCCTCACATTGGGGATGAGTAGTTTTGTTATTTTGGGTCTTCCTCTTGCTGGTAAAAAATTGGAGGAGATAGCAGTGGTTACAGGCTTTTTGCTACTTTTGGGGCTCAAACGGATAATTGATCAGCCTCACATGAAAAGAATTACAGAAGAGTCAGGTTGGGAGCAGTAAGAAATGTTTATGGAGTTAATTACTTTTCTCCTTTTTGCCTTTCTGATCAACTTTCTTAATAACATGCGTTTACTAAAAAAACCTGTCACCAAAAAGTATACAAGTGACAACTCCTCTCTTGTTTCTGTATTAGTACCTGTTAGAAATGAAGAGGATCGTATAGAAAAATGCCTTCGTTCTTTGGCCTGTCAGTATTATCCTAATTTAGAAATTATTGTATTGGACGATCATTCTAC
>CAYYPT010000062.1:1274-13457 GCA_964473625.1 uncultured bacterium
GTTTCTCTTCTTCCGAGAATTGACTGCGGCTCTGAAGCTGAGAAAATTTTTATGCCTCTTGTTCACTTCGCTTTTACAGTATTTTTCCCTCTTGGTTTGATAAAAAAATCCCGGTTGTCAATGGCTCTGGGTCCATTTATGCTATTCAACAAAAAGTTTTACGACTCCATTGGCGGGCATGAAGCCATTCACTCTGAAGTTGTTGATGATCTTTCTCTGGCTAGGTCTGTGAGAGTTCATGGTGGAAAAATTAGTTTTCTTGATGGATCGGATTTTGTAAAAGTTCGTTTTTATCGAAATTGGCGAGAGATCTGGAATGGTTTTACTAAAAATTCGTTTGGTGCTTTTAAGTATTCGATTCCTGCTTTTGTTGGTATTCTTGTTTTTGCCTACTTTCTGTTTTTGCAGCCCTATCTGATCTTTTTTAAAGGTTTGTTTCAGGGGGTTTTTTATCAACTTGCTTGTTTTCAAATTTGTCTAATTACTTTTATTCGGCTCGTCTTGGCACAAAGATTCAAAACAAGTTTCCATTCGGCAGTACTGCATCCTGTAGCAGTTATTATGGGGCTTTCAATACTGACCAATTCTTTTTGGCACTGGTTACACAAAGGTGCTGTAAGCTGGAAAGGGAGAACATATGCAACTGTTTCTTCCAGTTCAGAAATTGATTAAGTTTTTGTAAACAAGGAGGACGTCGTGAAAACACTTCAAAAAACATTAACTGCTTTAGCTCTTTTTCTTTTTGTTTTTAGTTATGGCTTTTCCAATGATAAGGGAATAACTCCTGAAATTCTGAAAACTCTGGAGAATTCTGTAAATGTAAATTCTCCTCAAACGCAGGCTCTGATTAATGCTATTTCCAAAAACGATATAAAAAAGCTTGTGGAAAACAAAAAAGTACGGGATGAGTTATTTGACAGAAATTTTTCTTTCAAGTTAAAAACAAAAGGTATAACTAACCAGAAGGGGAGTGGACGATGTTGGCTTTTTGCAGGATTGAATATCTTGCGGTACAAAGTAGCAGAACGACTCGGTCTCGAAAAATTTGAGCTTTCTCAAAACTATAGTTTCTTCTATGATAAGTTAGAAAAGGCAAATCTTTTCCTTGAGAAAGTAATAGAAACTCGAAACAGAAAAATAGGGAATAGGACAGTGGATTATCTTCTTAAAAATCCTATTCCGGACGGTGGTCAGTGGAATATGGTGGTTGATCTTATTGATAAATATGGGGTGGTTCCAAAAGAAGTTATGCCAGAAACTTATCACAGTTCCAGTACAGGTGGGGTTAACCGAATCCTTTCAACTCTTTTGCGAAAATATGCTGCAGAATTACGGGAGTCCCGAAAAAGTGAAAAAGAGCTAAGAAAACAGAAGGTAGAGATGCTGAAGAATGTGTACCGGATCCTTGTTTATTCTTTTGGAAAGCCGCCTAAAAAGTTTAAGTGGAGGTATAAAGATAAAGATCAAAAGTTATCTCCCTGGAAAGAATATACACCAAAGAGTTTCCTTACTGAAGTTGTCAAAGCCAATATTGATAACTATATAACTTTATACAACTGTCCTGCTAAGGAATATTACAAACTCTATTCAATATCTCTTGATAAAGATATGGTCAATAAACCTGATTTAACATTTCTTAACCTTCCCATAAAAGATTTAAAAGAACTGACCCTTAATACTTTAACCAATGATAAAGAACCTGTGTGGTTTGGGTGTGATGTTGGGAAAGAGCTATGGTCTAAAGAAGGTATAGTGGCTCCAAATGTTTACGATTATCAAGCCCTTTTTGGTATAGACTTTTCCATGACAAAAAAACAACGAATTCTCTATAGGCACTCGGTGCCAACCCATGCAATGGTTTTTACTGGTGTTGATCTTGATACAAGTAACAGGCCCATAAAGTGGCTTGTTGAAAATAGTTGGGGGCAAAAAGCCGGAAAGAACGGAATGTTTATAATGTATGATAAATGGTTTGACTATTATTTATACGAAGTGGTTATTCCTAAAAAGAATCTTTCTCAAAAATTACAGAAACTTTTGCAAAAGAAACCAATAAGTCTCCCCCCGTGGGATCCGATGTATGATTTTTTCTCGCATTGAAATTTAAGTAACTTTGTAGATATAAGGGAGAAAGGAGGGATGCTTTTTGAGTAAAATACTTATCGCTGATGATGAAGTGTCCTTCCGCCAATTTATCTGCGAAGTTATTGAAAGAATGGGACACGAAGTGGTTGAAGCATGCGATGGGAAAGAAGCATGGGAGAAATTCCAGCAAGAGTCAATCGATTTATCTCTTATTGATATAAACATGCCAAAAATGGATGGTATTGCTTATTTAGAACATGTCAAAGCAGCGGATCCTTATGCAGTAGTTATAATGATGACAGCTTATCCTTCGGCGGAAACTATTATAAAAACTATCGAAGATGAAGGGTATACTTATATTACGAAACCTTTTAAGGTGGAGAAAATTGAAGATCTAATCAGGCGTGGACTTACGTTTAGAGAGAACCGATTGAAGGAACGCACTAAGTAGTTCTAATAATTTGATTCAAAAAAAGGAGATGGTATATGTTATGAAGATTGTGAAAGTGTATAATTACCTAAGGGAGTACTCAATTTATAAAGAGGAGGGAGGAACTATGAAAAAGATGGATTTTGTTTTGTTTACAGTGAGGTCTATTTTGTTGGGGCTGGTTTTTAGTCTGATTTTTGTGGGGAGTGTTAGTGCTCAAATGGCGCTGGTTTCTTCTTCTCCAGTTGACGGTGCTACATCTGTGGATACTGCAGGTACTTTGAGTCTCACGTTTAATCAACCCATTGATGTTACTGCCAATTTTGAAGGACTGGACACGGAAGAAGGATTTTTCCTGGGGTTGTGGTTATATCCTCTTGGAAAGTTAAGTGAACCTGATTCTGTTACTTTCAGTTCAGATTTTAAAACCGTCTATTTTCACAATGTTCATCTCTGGCCTGATACAAAGTATTTAGTTTTACTTTTAGGTGCCAGAAGTACATCTGGAGATTCTCTGGACAAGCCCTATGTTATTAACTTTACGACAGGAACTTCGTTGCCAACAAATACGGTATCGGGCATAGTTGCTTATCCTGGTGGTGACCCAACAAACACCATAGTGGCACTTTTAAGCCTGGAAATGGGGGAGTCCGGACCAAATTTCCTGGCATCGACAGTTGTCTCTTCGGCTAGTGGGTTGTATACTATTCCTTACGTTGAAGCAGGAAATTATGCCTGTGCTGCTATTCTGGATGCCAACCACAATGGAAATCTTGACATTGCAACAGATCCTATGGGCTGGTACGATACGGATTTTAATGGAATTCCTGATACTTTAAAAGTGACGGGGAATATGACTGGAATTAATATTGCGATAGGAACTGTTGTGCTACAGACAGCACAGGGGCTTCTTGTCGGTGTGGATGCTACTGTTAAATCAACCGCTCCTGATGCTGAATTAGTAGTTATCCTGGGAGATGAGTTGAACCTCAGTGGAAAGGCACTCCAATGGAATTACCTATACTTTTCTAACAGCGCAAATAAACTCTATATTGTCTCCACTCTTGGGGCGAGTATTCTGGGTATGGCTGAGGAAGAAACTTCATTCCAGATAGAACCTCTTCCGGCTAACTGGATAGACAGCGATTCTGCACTTGTAATAGCTGAAGCAAATGGCGGGAGCAATTTTAGGACAACTTATCCGGATGCAGACATCAATGCTCTACTTTTCCCTGCTTCAGCAGCAGGATTGTTTTCTGTGGATGAGGCAAGTTACTCCAAGGGTAGGCTCTGTTGGAAGTCTAACTCCAAAAACCTTATGAAGGCAGGATTATCCCTTAAAGGTCAGGCTTTATGGGCAATTGAATATAACTCAGAAACCATGAGAAAAGATACTATTATTTATTTAGATGCTGTGACAGGGATAGTTACAGGTGTGGAATCTGAGAAGAACAAAACCATACCTTCTTCCTTTAAACTCCAGCAAAATTATCCGAACCCCTTTAACCCCAGGACTACTATTCGGTATGATGTGTCCAAAAGGGCTCACATCCAGCTGAGGGTTCTAGACCTTCTGGGACGAGAAGTTGCTGTTCTTGTAAATGCAACTAAAAATCCAGGATCTTATTCTGTGACATGGGATGGAAGGGATGTTAGTGGTAAAACAGTTACAAGTGGAATCTATCTCTACGAGTTAAAGACAGATTCTTTCCGACAGGTGCGCAGGATGATATTTCTCAAATAATATTTTCTAACAGAAAAAAAACAAAAAGGGGGGGACAGATATTTCGTCTGTCCCCGATTTCTTATGTTGACTTTGCATTCAATAGGAGATGTTATGAATTCTACAGAACTTGCAGATCTGTTTAGAAAGGGGTTTTTTATTCCTGATCTGGTTTCAGATAGTAAAGCAAAAGTACTTGAAGAAATGGTACAGGTACTCGTTGACGCCGGTAAAGTAAAAAGTAAAAGTCTTGTTTTGGAGACTTTAAAAAAAAGAGAAACTCTTGGGAGTACTGGTATTGGGAAAGGGGTGGCCATACCTCACTCCAGGACATTAGCTGTTTCACGAATTCATATTGTTGTAGGCATTTCCAGAAAAGGAATTAATTATGATGCTGTAGATAAAAAGAAAGTACATCTTTTTTTTCTTATTCTAGCGCCTCCTCAAGAGGATGTAAACCGTTATCTTCCAGTTCTTGGAAAGATCGTGGAACTGATGCGGGATTCAAAAATACGTCGTTCATTGATGAAAAGTAAAGATTTCTCTTCTTTTTTGAATGTTATTCAAGGAGGATAATTTTTATGGCTCGTACTCAACTGGAACTTCTTGTTCTCTATCAGGATATTAATTTGATGTTGCGAGAAGCAGAGGAGGAAAAGGAAAAAAATATGGGTTTCTCCATGGAAGGAAAAGAGGAATTGGAAAAAGCAAGGGACGAGTTGGCAAAAAGCATTGAACCTCGTTTCTTGCGAATTTATCAGAGGTTAAGTACTCGTTATAAACGTCCTGTTGTGCCTGTTCGGGATAATACTTGTCTTGGCTGTTTTGCAAAGCTGCCAACCTCTTACACTGCCAAGGGTAGGAATGATCAGGTCATACTTACCTGCGAACAGTGTGGACGCATCTTGTACTGGATTGAATAAGGCTAAAACCTGAATTTTTGATAAAGGGTAAATCCAGAAGCGGCGTAGAGATGCATAATTATGCGTCTCTACTATTCCCTCCATCGTTACAGAGATAAGCACAAGAGATTTCTGTAACAATATGTTGCTCAAACCCCGGTTGGCGAGCGTTAGCAAGACACCGGGTGTTTGAAAAGAGGTATCTGTTTTAATTGTGGTACTGCAGGATCACGTTGGCATTTCATATATTCTGTAGGTCTTATAAATTCGTCCTCCCAACATTTTAGCGGAGCGATTCATCATTTCATTATTTTCTAGAATCCAGGACATTTCGCCTCTCCAGTATCCTTTTTTTACAGCATTTTTCCATGTGTCGAGATAAAAAATGGCATCGATCCCTCGTCTCTGATATTTGTGTATAACTCCCATAATGATTATACGTATCATATCGATTTTCTTTGAGTGCCAGAGAAGTTTTATTAATCCGAGAGGGAAAAGATGTCCATTAGTGTGAATAAGAGCTTGATTGATATCTGGGATTGAGAGAGAGAACCCAACTGGTTCTCCATTAATTTCTGCCATTAGGGCAAGTTCAGGTATGGCTATCTGTTTTAGATTCTTGGCAATGTGGTCAAATTCAGCTTCAGTAAACGGAACAAATCCCCAATTCTTGCTCCACGCGTTATTATACACGTACCAGACTTTTTTTGTTTCACTTTTAAAATTTTTCAAATTTAAGGATCGTATTGTAAGGTTTTCTTTTTTCCGTACAGCTTCTGCTACACGAACAAGTTTATCAGGGGGAGGATTTTTATCGTCAATGTAATAAGCATAAAGGTCCATAGCTTTTTTAAGGCCGAAACTCTCTATGAAATCAGCATAGTAGGGAGGATTGTAAGGCATCATGACCACGGGAGGAGAATCAAAAGCATCGATAAGAAGTCCGCAGTCCTCATTCTGGGACGGATTTAACGGCCCCCGAAAAGCGTTCATTCCTTCATTTTTTACCCAATCTCGTGCAGCCGAGAGTAATTTTTCCGCAACTTTATAATCTTCAATAGTTTCAAAAAATCCAAAAAATCCTGTTTTTTCGTTGTGGAGTTCGTTATGTTTATAATCTATAATTGCGGCTATACGACCTGCTGTTTTACCATTTTTTTCTGCCAAAAAGAACTGTACCTTTGCATGCTGGTAAAAAGGATGTTTTTTGGGATTCAATAAAACCTTTTGATCTACCAGAAGAGGTGGAACCCAATAAGGATTATTTTTATAATGGTGATATGGAAATTTGATAAAAGTATTCAATTCCTTTTTGGTTTGAACAGGCCGAATTTTAATTCCTGGAGATTCCATAACAACTACTCCAACTTTGTTGATGATTATAAATACTGATCATATCAAATAATACCAAATTGTTTTCCTAATTTAGCAAAAACATCCAGTACCTTATCCAGTTCTTCTTCTGTATGAGTGGCCATGTAACTTGTCCTGATAATAGCTTCGTGGGGTGGAACAGCCGGACTAATAGCAGGATTGGCAAAAATACCGTTCTCAAACAGAAGTTTCCAGAAAGCAAAACAATCCTCATCTTCACCAATTTTTATAGGAATGACCGGAGTATTACTTTCACCAGTGTCAAAACCAAGACTGTCAAATCCTTCTTTCATCTTTCGTGTGTTTTTCCAGAGTCGTTCGATCCGTTCAGGTTCTGATTCAATAATATCAAGACACGCCAGTACTGTAGCCACTGCAGAAGGAGGCATGCTTGCACTAAAAATAAGAGCCCTTGCATGGTGTTTAATGTAATGAATAACAGATTCGTCACCAGCAATAAATCCTCCAAGCGAAGCAAAGGATTTACTGAATGTACCCATGACGATATCTATTTTATCTTCCATGTCCCAGTATTCGCCTGTACCTCTGCCGTGTTTGCCCAGTACCCCAAGGGCATGAGCATCATCTACGTATACACGTGCGCCATATTTTTCCGCTACTTCAACCAAGGCTGGAAGATTTACAATAGTTCCTTCCATGCTAAAAACACCATCGGTTACAATAAGCTTTCCTACATCTTTGTCTTTATTAGCTTCGAGAACACGCTCCAGATCTTCCATATCATTGTGTTTATATTTGATTGTTTTTCCAAATGCCAGACGACATCCATCAACAATTGAAGCGTGATCTGCTCGATCAGTAAAAACGATATCGTCTTTACCTACCAGTGTAGAGATAGCGCCTTGATTTGTTTGAAAGCCAGTACTAAAACAAAGAGCCGCTTCTTTGTTCACAAATTTTGCCAATCGGTACTCTAGCTCTTCATGGATATCAAGAGTCCCATTGAGGAATCGCGATCCTGTACATCCAGTACCATACTTCTTAATTGCGTTTATAGCAGCTTCAACCACTTTTGGATGGCCGGTTAAGCCCATGTAATTATTGGAGCCAATCATTATCATTTTTTTACCGTTGATGATAACTTCGGAACCAGGCCCTGATTGGATAGGCTGGAAATAAGGATAAATTCCCTGAGCTATTGCTTCTTTAGCTCTTGTAAAGTTTATACACTTTGCAAATAAATCCACTGATAACTCCTCTCTTTAGGGTTAATAAAATGTTGTGTTTTAAAAATGGGTTTTGTTCATGGAGTGAAGATAATTTCTAAAAAGATAAACAATATTAAAGATATTGTCAATAAAAAAAATATGCGGTCACCATTTCTTTTTTGCAACTTGTCCGAGAAGCGGAAAAAGTACAACATAAAAAATATGTGGAATCGCTGCTATGGGATAAACCCAGAGGAGATTTCTTTTTTCTAAAAAATGCTGTCCGCGGGATAGGAAGATAATTTCAAAAACAGCTTTGGTAAAGAGAAGGGTTAAAAGAATGGGTAAATATGATATCGACAAAAAACTTCCAATCATATACCAGAGAAGAGAAAGATTAAATAAGTAAATGCTCGATAGTATGGTTTTCAGCCAGAGGGGATAGGCCAGGTGTTTGGAAGCAAAGCGTATTCTCTGTCGAACAAACTTCCAAAAGTTTTCAGGGGGAATGTTAAAGACCGCAGAACCCGGTGTTAAGGCAAAATTAATTCCCAATGGATATTTTTTGTGGACACGGTGAAGGAAAAGATCATCATCGCCAGACAGAAATTTTGCTGTTTCCCCGAAGCCATTTACTTCCTGGAAAACTTCTTTCCGGTATGAAAGATTAGCACCGTTACATGTGGTGGGATGGCTTACACCGACAGATGCAGCAGCAATCGCTCCCATAGCAAAATAATCCAAAGCCAAAATTCGATGGAAAAGAGTGTTGAAGGGAGGATCTGTACAGTAAGGAGCATAACCTAAAACCATTTTTGTATTTTTTCTATAGGCACGAATTATTTCGCTGATCCAGTTTGGTGCTGGCAAACTATCCGCATCAGTTGTTATAATGATTTCTCCTATCGAGGAATCAATGCCTTTTTTAATGGCTCTTTTTTTGGGGGTAATTTCTCTCACAGTATCTTGGATACTTATAACTTTCACATTAGAATATCTGGCTGCAAATGCTTTCATAATTTTGTAGGTTTTATCACGAGATCTGTCGTCAACTAAAATAATTTCTCTGAGATCAATAGGGTAGTCTTGGTGAGCTAAACAATCTAATAAATGAGGAAGATTCTTTTCTTCGTTGTGCGCAGGTATTATAACAGTCACTGTGGGGGAGTAGTTCGAATCCCCTGATTTCAATCGATTAAAGCCTTTTCTTAGGTAAAGTAGAAGAAAAGAGTATACAGCAAGAAGTATAAATGTTATGGTTATTAATATCCAGTGGAACATACTATTTTCTCAAATTGTTAAGTGAAAATAAAATTGTATACATAGTTCGACTTTGTTCACTATAAAGATATTCATTATTAGTATGGAGTGAAGATAAAAAAATATACCACCTATCCTGGAAAAAATCAAGGATAGGAAATAAGTTCTTGAAAAAAAAGGAAAAGTTCCGTACAATATAGAGCTCTAAATTTCTTTGAACATTTTTACTTTTTGATATGTACACAAGAAAATCATTTGTGTACTTCCGTCGGTTCGAAGCAAAGTTTCGCTAGAATTTTAAGGAAAGGTTTTATTATGTACCATATAAAGAGGTCGTTTTTCTTTTTTTCTATATTTTTGCTGACAGGTAGTATCTTGGCCCAAAGTAATAATCTGTCAAACAGAAGAAAGTATTGGGTCTTTTTTCGGGATAAAGGACCTGGAGTTTTATTGGAGAAAGGTGGATTTAGTAAAGGCTTGCAATTGGGAATTTCCCGTCGAGCACTTGACCGTAGAGCGAAAATGCGAGAAAAGGAACAACTTGTTGATGTAACTGATTTACCGGTCTCACCAAAATATATAGAAGTTATAAAAGAAATGGGTCTAAAGCCACTGGTTGTTTCACGATGGTTAAACGCCATAAGTGTTGTGATTCCTGCTGATCTGGTAAGCCAGATTCGTTCTCTTTCTTTTGTTAAAAAACTGCAGCCTGTAGCGTATTTTCGTCTTAAACCATTTCCTGAAAAAAAAGGTGAAGGAAAAGTATTAATGAAGGAACCTGAGTTTCACAAACTGGATTACGGGATGAGTTATCAACAGAATAACATGATTCATGTTCCTGAAGTCCATGATCTGGGAATTAATGGTAAAGGTATTCTTATTGGCATGCTGGATACAGGATTTGATTATGAAAACAGAACTGTTTTTCAGGATCTTGATGTTGTAGCTGAACATGATTTCCAGTGGAATGATGATACTACTGCTAATCAGATTAATGATCCTTATAATCAAGATCAGCATGGTACAATGACTCTTTCAGTTATAGCTGGTTTTGATCCGGGGAATCTTATAGGGCCGGCTTACCAGAGTTCTTTTATTCTTGCTAAAACAGAATGGGTTGCCACAGAAACTCGTATTGAAGAAGATCACTGGGTCGCAGGAATAGAATGGATGGAGAAACTTGGAGTTGATGTTGTATCCAGTTCACTGGGTTACGGTGTTTTTGATGACAGTTCCGGGTACAAACCTGAAGATTTAAATGGTGATAAATGCGTAACTACTATTGCGGCTGATATAGCGGCGAGTAAAGGCGTAGTAGTTGTAAATTCTGCAGGAAATAGAGATTTTTGGCCTTATGTTAATTCACCTGCTGATGGAGATAGCGTCATTGCTGTTGGAGCTGTAGATTCGGAAGAGCATCTGGCCAACTTTAGCTCTGTTGGACCAACAGCAGATGGTAGAGTAAAGCCAGATGTTGTTGCAATGGGAATTGGAGTTTGTGCTGTTAATCCTGCACGGGATTCTAAAACAGAAGATTACATTTCTGTAAGCGGCACTTCATTTTCATGCCCATTAGTTGCCGGGGTCTGCGCTCTTGTACTTCAGGCTCATCCTGAACTGGGACCTATGGAAGTAAGAGACGCAATTCGTGAAACTGCTAAACGGATCCCTGTTGATTCAGATTCTATCAATAATCAATACGGGTGGGGACTGGTAGACGCCTATAGGGCAATTTTTTATTACGGGATGATTTTTACAAACTTTAAAAGAGTTTTACTCACTTCTGAGGATTTAGAAGCAATAGATGTGGATGTTTTATCCAGGACCGGGATAAAGATCGATTCTCTTTTTTTGTTTTATCAAATTGATGAAAAGGAAGAATTTCACAAAGTAAAACTGGTTTATAAAGGGGGAGAAGCACCCGCTAATTTTAGAGCAAAAATTCCTTCATCAGTTAATTTAGAGAAAATAGATTTCTATATTCAAGGTCTTGATACTCTCGGGGTAAAACATACAGGACCTGTGGGTGCTCCCAGGGTCTTATATAGTTTTTCCGATACATCCTCAGGGCTTATTTTTATTAAAGATAAAGTACCTGAGAAATTTTATCTATATCAAAATTATCCTAATCCGTTTAACTCCACAACTACAATTGCTTTTGACTTGTCCAAGAGGGCGCATGTGACAATTACAATCTATAACCTATTGGGTCAAAGGGTTATAACTATACTGGATAGGGTTCTTGAGCCCGGGAAACAGGAACTAATCTGGAATGGGAGAGACCGTTTCGATCGCCAGGTAGTTTCAGGTTTATATTTTTATCAGTTAAGAACTGATCATGGAGTGATAGAAACTCGCAAGATGATTCTGTCAAAATAGGTTGACTCTTCTAATATCTCACTTTCTCTCTTTTTGCTGCCTTGACGACGCTCCTACGTCTCAACTGTTTTTTTGAGATTTTGGAGATTCTTGTCAATGAAACATATCTACTTTCCCTTGAACTTCAGTAAATACGACCGAAGTTCATTGCTCAATGCGCCGATAAAAACACACATTGTGGTAAAGTGTATTATCCCTGGAATAATATAAGCAATTGCATTGTGGATCACTTTAAAAGTTCTTATAAAACAGTTGACAATCTGAGTTCAAAATTGTAAATTATTCTCCGATTTCGCTGATTGATTAAGGATAGTAATATGAGCTTCACTTTTGGGAAGGTTTTAATAACGATTTATTTATTTATTTTTCCACTCTGGGTTTATGGAGGGAATAAAACAATTGTAACTCTATTTTTTACCAGTAGTAATAATGGTATGCTTAAACATTGCGACTGTCCTGTTGATAACAGAGGTGGACTTGCCCGACGAAAAACGCTACTCGATTCTTTAAAGCAAATTACAAAGAATTGTTTTGTCTTAGATACGGGAAATTTTTTATCATCTTATCGTCGATTGGAATGGGATAGGAAAGTTTTAAAAATATATAAACATCTTGGATACACTGCTGTTAATGTGGGAAGCTATGAACTTAAATATGGTCTTTCCTTCTTGAGTGAGATGTCAAGTTTGGGAATTTATCTTATTTCTGCAAATCTTATGGATAGCGAAAAGGAAGACTTGGTGACCATACCGTATAAAAAGGAGATAATAAAGGGAAAATCTTTTTTGATTATTGGTCTTATTTCATCCAAGGCAATTAAATTTCTTCCTGATGAACCCAAAAGTGAAATCGAGATTGCTC
>CAYYPT010000063.1:0-13328 GCA_964473625.1 uncultured bacterium
TCTCGTGCCAAATATTAATTCTCCTGTCCGTCTGTAAAAATCCATTATAAATTCCCATATTAATCATTTACGTTAGTACTTACATAAATTTAAGAACTGGCCATTAAAGAATCAAGAATAATTTTAAGGCATGAAACTTGCATTTTTGCCTTTCAATTCATACATTAATACAAAGTATGTTTAATCTAATCGTATTGGTACTGTGAAGGTAAAATGAAGCCAGAAGTTTATTTTATAAGGACAAACACAAGCGAAAGAACAGATATTGTTTCTGAGAAAATAGCTTTTTTATTTGAAAAAGCAGATTTTGGTAAATGCATTTCCGAGAAGGATCTTGTTGGGATAAAAATACATTTTGGAGATGAGAATAATGACACTCACATTCCATACACTTTTGTTCGGCCAGTAGTAACAAAGATTAAGGAAAAGGGCGGTAATCCTTTCTTGACTGATACATGCGTTCTCTACCGGAGTAAACGAGATAACGGTGTAGGACATCTTCTCTTAGCTTACGAACACGGTTTTACCCCCGAGAATGTGGGAGCTCCAATAATAATTGCTGATGGACTTGTTGGAAGAGAAGAGAAAGAAATAAAAATCCCTGGCAAGATTTTTGATAAGGTCTCTTTAGCGCCAGCGGCCATAGAAGCCAATGCTCTTATTATACTTACCCATGTGACAGGGCATATTGCTACCGGAATGGGCGCTGCAATTAAGAATGTCGGCATGGGATTTGCCAGCAGGAAGGGAAAACTCCGCCAGCATTCTGTTATGAAACCGGCCATTTCGAAGAAATACTGTACAGGCTGTCAGACATGTATAAAGTGGTGCCCTGTTGATGCAATTTCAATGCGAGGCAGTGTAGCCTGGATTGATTCAGAAAAATGTATTGGATGCGGCGAATGTATTACTGTGTGCCGTTTTGATGCGGTAAAATTTGACTGGAAAGTGGACAGTAGTGAATTGCAGAAAAGGATAGCCGAACATGCGCTTGGAGTAGCTGTAGAGAAACCAGGGAAAATTGGATACATTAACTTTTTGATGTCAGTGACAAAGGATTGTGATTGTCTTGCAGTGAAACAGGAACCAATTATTCCAGATATTGGAATTCTGGCAAGCAAGGATCCTGTGGCAGTTGATGCGGCCAGTTTGAATCTTATTCGGGAAAATATAGGGAAAGCCTTACCTGAAATCTCTTATCCCAATGTTGATCCATGGGCACAAATTCGTCATGGAGAGGAAATTGGCCTGGGATCAGCCGACTATAAGCTGGTGGAATTATGAAAGTGATTTTAAAGAAAAAGTGGGATTTCTTCAAGCTTGTTTCCTGGTTTAGATTTTTTCTCTGGTGGGGTGCTGAGGTTATGAAGGGGGTCTTTTCGTACAGAAAACCACAAGCACAAGTGGTTCATCTTTCCAGATACGAAAAAATTTTCCCTCTTTCCAACTGGGTTGTGGATAAAAATAAAGTATACTGCATAATTTCACTACTTGATAAAAAGGGTGTTGCTATATATCAATTGCCAAGGTTGGGGAACAATTGATATTTGATATTATACACTAAAAAATTTTTTTAGCCATTCAGATTTGAATCATTTAAGAAGAGAGGTTAACGTGTCTATTCTTTTTGAACCCATTGGTATTATTCATACTTCTTTTAAAGAGGCTGTAGGAGTTCCTATTCAGGGTGCTTTGAATCCCAATACCACGGGGGAAGTTGAAATTTTTAAAGAATTCCAGAAAGGATTAAAAGATATTGAGGGTTTTTCCCATCTTATTCTTCTCTATTATTTTCATCTGGTAGAGAATTATTCACTTCTTGCGCGGCCTTTTCTTGATGATATACCAAGAGGCGTATTTGCTATAAGGAGTCCAAAGCGTCCTAATCCAATTGGGATAACTGTTGTGCGGCTTCTGGAACGGAAAGAAAACATACTTAAAATAAGTGGTGTTGACATGGTAGATGAAACACCGCTGCTGGATATAAAACCTTACTTCCCGGAGGTAGATGCTCATAATACTGATAGGACTGGGTGGATGGGAAATAAGTTGAAAACTATTGGTGGGCAAAAACTGGCAGACAACAGGTTTAGATAATTAACTGATAATTCAAGAGTTAAAAGTGAGCTAAAGTGACTAAAGTGAACTAAAGTTGAATAACAAAATATTCCCTGAAAGACTGCAACTTTAGTCACTTAAACATGAAGGTTACTGCTATGGAAAAGTTGAAAAAATTCTCAAAATTTGATGGACGTCCAGGCCCGGTAGTTGTAGTAATTATGGATGGTGTGGGACTTAATTCCAATACTGTAGGAAATGCAGTAGCTGCTGCCCATATCCCCACTCTTGATTATTTAATGAAAAACTATTTAAATACGCAACTCCAGGCTCATGGTACTGCAGTGGGTCTTCCTTCTGACAAGGATATGGGTAACTCTGAGGTTGGCCACAACGCTATAGGAGCAGGCAGGATATTTAGCCAAGGAGCACGTCTGGTAAACGAAGCCATAAAAACAGGTGCAATGTGGAAAGGAGAAGTATGGCAGAAACTTATACATAACTGCCTTTCCAATAAAAGTACTCTTCATTTTATTGGTCTTTTTTCAGATGGGAATGTTCACAGCCACATTGATCACCTCAAAGCTATGATACTTGAAGCAAAAAAGGAAGGCGTTAAGCGTATCAGGATTCATATTCTTTTAGATGGTAGAGATGTGGGAGAAAATTCAGCTCTCGAATATGTTATACCATTTGAATCTTTTTTAAAGGAACTAAACGATTCCGGGGTCGATTATGCAATTGCCAGCGGTGGGGGAAGAATGTTAGTTACAATGGACAGATATGAGGCTGATTGGAATATTGTAAAACGTGGATGGGAAACGCATGTTCTCGGTAAAGGAGAAATGTTTTCCTCTGCTGAGGAAGCTATTAAAACCTTCCGAAAACGTGATTCAAAAGTAACAGATCAATTTCTTCCTCCGTTTGTGATCGAGCGAGATGGTAAAGCTGTAGGTCCCATTAAAGATGGAGATTCTGTAATCTTTTTCAATTTCAGAGGTGACAGAGCTATTGAAATCAGCAGAGCCTTTGAAGAAGATAATTTTGATAAATTTGATCGGGGTCCCAAACCAGATGTAATGTATGCCGGTATGATGCAATACGATGGGGATTTAAAAATTCCCAAACAGTATCTTGTTTCTCCGCCTGCAATTGAGAGAACCATGGGAGAGCTTCTTGCTAACACAGGCGTGACTCAACTGGCCCTCAGTGAGACTCAGAAATACGGACACGTAACCTATTTCTGGAACGGTAACCGCAGCGGCAAGTTTAATGAAAAACTGGAAACTTACATAGAGATTCCATCAGATATGGTTCCTTTTGAACAGCGTCCCTGGATGAAAAGTGCAGAAATTACTGATAGAGTAATAGAAGAATTAAAAACAGGAAAGTATAATTTTGCAAGATTAAATTACGCCAATGGTGACATGGTTGGACATACTGGTAATTTTCAAGCAGCAGTTATTGCAGTAGAAGCTGTGGATCTTGGATTGAGTCGGCTGCTTAATGTAATTAAGGAAATTAAAGGTATTGCACTGGTGACTGCTGATCACGGCAACTCTGATGAGATGTTTGAACTGGATAAAAACGGAAAACTCCTGCTGGATAAAAACGGTAACCCAAAGCCAAAGACAAGCCATACCCTGAATCCTGTGCCTTTTATTATTTTTGATCCTTTGTTCAATGAAGAATATCGTCTGGCTTCTCTTGAAAGACGCGGTTTAAGCAACATTGCGGCAACAGCTCTTCAGCTTCTGGGATACCAACCGCCTGATTATTATGACCCCAGTCTCATCGAATTTATCTAAGTAAGGAGATTTGAGAGACCGATGGGATCAGCTCCTGAGAAATGGTGGAAAGAAACCCAGAAAAGAATAGTTGGTTTTGTTCGGCATACCGGTGGGATAGCTTACCTGTTGGTGGATACTCTCAAATACGGTTTCACGCGGCCGTACGAATTTGGGTCTTTTCTAACACAGATGGAGGAGATCGGAGTCAGGTCTCTTCCCATTGTTATTGTTTCTTCCTTTTTTGTTGGAATGGTAATGGCTGTTCAGGTAGCTTATTCTGAAGCGAATTTCGCCGGAAGAGTTATGGTTGGAATAGGTGTTGGGGTAGCCATTACAAGAGAATTTGGTCCTCTGTTGACCGCCCTGCTTGTAGGAGGACGCGTCAGTGCAGGCATTACTTCGGTCATTGGTTCAATGCGGGTAACCGAACAAGTGGATGCCATACGGCTTTTGGGGGCAAGTCCGGCTAAGAAGCTGGTTTTTCCCAGGCTTTTTGCTACAGTTCTTGTGCTGCCGCTCCTTACTGTAATAGCAGATTTTGTGGGCATTATGGGAGGACTTGTGATCAGCCTGATGGATATTAAAATGGGATTTATGACTTATCTCTACCAGGTACAGAGAGCTGTAACATTGTCTGATTTTTTTGGAGGTGTTTTTAAAGCGGTTTTCTTTGGTTTTTTTATTGCATTAATTGGATGTTACAATGGTCTTGAGGTTGAAGGAGGAGCAGAAGGAGTGGGAAAGGCTACCACCAGGTCAGTGGTAGCCAGTTTAGTTTCTGTTATGGTCCTTGATTACTTTCTGACAAAATTATTAATTATATTTTGAGGGAACTGTGCCGCCGTTTGTATTTTTTGATGAGGTGCGAAAAAGTTTTGACGGGAGAGAAGTCCTGCGGGGATTGACGCTTGTAATTCGTAAGGGAGAAGCGCTGGTAATTCTTGGGGGCAGCGGAACAGGAAAGACTGTTATTTTAAAGCACATCGTGGGTCTTCTTTCACCAGACGAAGGAAGAGTTTTTGTGGATGGAAAAGATATCACTGAGTACAATGAAAACCAACTGCTTGCAGTAAGACGAAAAATTGGTTTTCTCTTTCAGGGAAGTGCCCTGTTCGATTCCATGTCGGTGTTTGATAATGTGGCTTTTCCGCTGCGGGAACACACAAAACTCTCTGAAAGTGAGATTGAAAGACGGGTTCATGAAAAATTGAAACTTGTGGGTTTGGAAGGAATAGACTGGATGATGCCTGACAAACTCAGTGGAGGCATGAAGAGACGGGTTGCTCTGGCAAGAGCAATCATTCTGGAACCCGAAGCCCTGCTCTACGATGAACCGACAACAGGGCTGGATCCCATTACGACGCGGTGGGTAAGCAAATTAATGAGAAATATTCACGAAAGTCTCGGTGTTACATCTGTCATTGTGACTCATAATGTCCAGAGTGCATTTACGGTAGCTGACAGAATTGCATTCCTTTACAGAGGAAGAATTAAATTTGTTGGTACCCCGGAGGAAATTAAAGCATCCGGGGATCACATTGTTCAGGAGTTTTTAAAAAGTTAGGTTGAAAAAATGCAGCGTAAGAAAAAAAGAATTAGAGAAATTAAAGTTGGTGCATTTATTCTTGTGTCCATAATTATTATGGTTGGTGTAGTTTTTCTAATAGGAGGTGAAAAAAGACTTTTCGGGGGGAAAATAAAATACAAAATATTCTTTAATTCTACAGGTGGACTCTACCCAGGAGATCCTGTACTTCTCAAAGGTGTAGAAGTTGGGAATGTGGTGAAAATTGGATTTCCCTCTGATCTTAAAAAGAAAAAAATCCTTGTAGAAATTTCTGTACTTAAAAAAATAAGCCCGAGAATCCGGGAAGACACAAGAGCACGGATCAGTGCCGCAAGTTTGGTCTATGGAAAAGTAGTAGAGTTAACAATGGGCAGCTTAAAAGAACCTGTGATTCCTCCTGGAGGTACAATCAAAGCCGAGGAGGCAACGACTTATGCAGCTATAATGGACAGTACCACTCTTATGCTGGAGGATATAAGAGAAGTTTTCTCAAAAATAAACAATGGCAAGGGAATGATAGGGCTTCTTCTTAATAATCCCATGGAAACGCAGCAGATACTCCATAATTTATCTGTGTCTTCCCAGCGTTTGGCTTCTATTTTAGAAAAAGCAGATAGAGATACAAGTCCGCTTGGTGTTCTTCTTTCAGACTCAATAAATTTTCGCAAGACTCTGGTGGATATTAAGAATACTACTGCTGGTCTTGAGGAAGTAACAAAAAATCTCAAAGATAAAAAGAGTGTAATAGGCAAATTTATAAATGATAAGGAATATGGAGAAACTCTGACCAAAGATTTACATTCTGCCATTCACTCTCTTGCCAGCATAGCCGCAAAAATTGATACGGGCAAAGGAACTCTGGGAAGCCTGTTAAATAACAGAGAACTCTATACAGGACTACAGGATGTGGTGCTGGGGGTGAAAAAGAGTTCTGTTGCTAAATGGCTTATCAGAAATAGAAGAAAAGCAGGAGAGAAAGAACGGCTCAAAAAGGCTTCTTCAATTCAATAAAAACACTTAAAAGTGAGCTATATAATCCGCAAAAATCTATCGATGAATAAAACACTTTACTAACTTAAAACTGGGATTTAACATGTTAAATGCACTTCCACAAATTGTTATTTTACTTTTTTCTATTGTGTTTCACGAAGTTGCCCACGGAAAGGTGGCTTTGTGGCGGGGAGATACGACTGCCAGAGATGCGGGGAGATTGACATTAAATCCCCTTCCCCATATCGACATTTTTGGGACAATTATCTTTCCCCTAATTCTTGTTCTTACTCATTCGCCAGTTCTCTTTGGATGGGCAAAGCCCGTTCCTATTAATCCCTGGCGGTTTAAAGAAGTGAAAAAAGATATGGCATTGGTAGGAGCAGCAGGTCCAGCCAGCAACTTGCTTCTGGCTATCGGTGCAGGTATCCTCTTTAGACTGTCATTCAGGTGGCTTGGACCATCCAATCCATTGTCGCAAGCTCTGTTTTTTGGTGTGTTCATTAATCTAGTGCTGGCATTTTTTAACCTAATTCCGATTCCCCCTCTGGATGGTTCAAGGATAGTTCTGGGGTTCCTGTCCACTGATGCTGCTGCTCAGTACAATCGGATAGAACGTTACGGCTTTATTATTATCTTCGGTCTTCTTTTTCTCGGACTTTTTCAGTATATACTTTTTCCAATTGTAAAACTATTTCTTATTCTGCTTACAGGGATTTCTCCATTTTAACAAAGGACTGACTATGACACTATTTAAAAAAGAGATACCAAAAATTGGTCTGGCACTGGGAGGTGGAGGAGCCAGAGGGATGGCACACATTGGCGTTTTGAAAGTACTGGAAAGGGAGAATATCCCTATCGGCTTAATTGTTGGAACAAGTATTGGTTCTGTTATCGGAGCTATGTATGCTCAACTAACAGACGCTTTCGAGGTGGAGAAACGTGTGTTAAATTATCTTCACGGAGAAGTATTTAAGAATCTGAACGTACACCTTTTATTCCAAAAAAATACAAAAGAAGAAAAATTCTTAGATAGAATGGTAACTTTCTTGAAGCATCAATATATTCTGACCAAATCGTTTACCCGTATGGGACTTATGGGACGCAAGATACTTGATGATGCGTTAGAAGCGCTCATTGATGATAGCGACATACGTGATACTAAAATTCCTTTCGCAGTAGTAACAACGGATATATGGTCTGGCGAGGATATTGTATTACGGGAAGGTCCGTTGCGAAAAGCAGTTGCTGCAAGTTCAACTATTCCTGGAACGTTCCAACCAGTGGAATGGAATGGCTATTCTCTTGTAGATGGTGGAGTAATTGATATGGTCCCCGTTTGGGAAACCTTTGAAATGGGCGCCAAAATAGTTATTGGTGTAGATGTAACACGGGATTTGATTCGTCCTAAAGAATTCAAAAATGGTCTGGAAATTATGTTCAGGGCCGATGAAATCACCAACTATCGTCTTAATAAAATCCACTTGAGAGATGCTAATGTTGTTATTCGACCTGAAGTGGGAAATGCACACTGGGCAGACTTTGCCAGAGCAGAAGAATTTATAGCTCGTGGAGAGAAAGCTACAGAGGCAAAGGCGGAGGAAATTCGGAACGTGATTAAATCGTACGGAAAATCCAAGTTTTTGAAACGTTTGGTGAAAAATTATATTTGAGTTCACTTTAAAAAAGGGACTGTATCAAAAGTATTTTTTGCACCGCAAAGCCGCGGAGCTCGCAAAGGATAATGTCCTAAGAACGGACTTTTTGCAAAGGCAGGGCGTGTTATTTTGATTTTTGATCTTTAATTTTTGATTTCTCTTATATACATGCATGAAATACAGGGTTCAACCAATATATGGGGGTATGAAACTATGAAAGAGATTTTAGATTTTTTAAAACATAACAAATTCATAGTAGATGGATTGGTCGCTGTTACAATTATTGTGGTTACTTTTTTAGTGAGTAAACTTACGGCCAGGTTAGAAAAATCTGTTTTTGGCAGGCTTGTCAGGCGTACAAAGAGTAATCTGGATGACCGCATGCTGAAAATAATCGGTGGCGGAGTGCGAAAAATTCTATGGCTGATAGGAGTTTATTTTGCTTTGCACAGTTTGAATTTTCTACTGTCATCTTCATTATTAAAATACAGTGATGGGATCCTCTATATATTTGCAGTTTTTGTTGCTGCCCATATTTTGAGTGGTGTGCTGGAGTCTCTTTTAGATTGGTATGGCGAGCGGTGGGGTGAAAGCGTTAAAGGACGCATACAGGATGAATTTGGTCCACTTTTCAGACGACTTATTGTTATTGTCATTTATACAATAGCCATTATATTTATTCTAAAACATTTTCGCCAGGACATCAGTTCTCTCATCGTTTCCTTGGGTGTTGGCTCTCTGGCGGTAGCTCTGGCTGCTAAGGATACACTGGCAAATATGATTTCAGGTTTTATGATAATGACTGATCGTCCTTTTCGCATTGGTGATAGAATAATGCTTGAATCCGGGGAAAAGGGAGACGTTTACGACATAGGCCTGAGGAGTACAAAAATTTTGACTTTTGACAACACATTAATAGTGGTTCCCAATCAGCAGATAATTAACGAAAAAGTTACTAACCTATCTTATCCTGATCCTCAGATTCGAGTAATGGTGGAAGTAGGTGTGGCTTACGGGACCGACCTTGATAAAGCAAAGAGAGTGCTTGTAGAAGTCTGCAAAGCACATCCTGATGTTCTGGATGAGCCTCCACCAAAGGCCTATTTTCTGAATTTTGGAGAATCTTCATTGGATCTGAGAGTGGTTTGCTATGTTGCTCGATGGAACGAACAGTGGCACGTTTCCGAGGAACTTCGCATGGGCATAAATAAGGCTTTCCAGCATGAAGGAATTGAGATCCCATTTCCTCAGATGGTTATTCATACTCAAAAGGAAAAATATGGAGAGAAATAAAAGGAATTAAAGGTTAGCCCTTTATTTTTGGTTCTTAGTTAAACGAAAAAGTCCACCCCGAATAGGATTTAGTAGGAAAATTCAATTTTTCAGGAGTCAAAAATGAAACCCTTAGTTACTGCTAATATTGAAATTCTAAGACCGTATAAACCTGGCAAACCTATTGAAGAAACAGAGCGGGAGTACGGTGTAAGAAATCCTGTTAAGCTGGCATCAAATGAAAACCCGCTGGGAACTTCCCCGCGGGCAGTAGAGGCAGCGCGGGCTGCCTGTCGTGATATAAATCTTTACCCTGATGGCGGCTGTTATTATTTAAAAGAAAAACTTGCAAAGCATTTAGTCCAATATAATGTTGAACCACATAATCTTATTATTGGCAACGGCAGTCATGAAATTATTGAATTCATTATACGTACCTTTGTTGCTCCTGATGAAAATGTTGTTACAGGGGAACCTTCTTTTATGGTTTACCGTCTGGCAAGTCTTGCTCACAATCGGGAAGAAATTGCAGTACCTTTGAAAAAAGATTTAACTTATGATCTTGAAGCAATTGCACAGGCTGTTAATGAAAAGACTAAAGTTATATTTTTAGCTAACCCAAATAATCCAACAGGTCGAGTTTTCTATGTTGATGAGTTTGAAGCATTCCTGGCCGCGGTTAGAGAAGATGTAATAATTTGTCTCGACGAAGCGTATGCTGAATATCTTGAGGATCCCAATGTGCCCAATGGTTTGAACTATGCGCCTTATCGTCACCGTCTTGTTGTTGTCAGAACATTTTCAAAAATTTATGGACTCGCTGGTCTACGTATAGGTTACGGAATTTCCAGTAAGGAGCTTATAAACTATATGGACAGAGTCCGTCCTCCATTTAATATCAATAGCATAGCACAGGCAGCAGCTATTGCGGCGCTTGATGATATTGATCATATACAGCGCTCGCGAGAGAATAACCGAAGAGGCCGTGCTTTTCTTGAGAAAGAACTTACCCGTATGGGTGTAAAATGGTATCCATCACAAGCAAACTTTATTCTCTTAGATTTTGAGCGGCCAGCTGAGCCAATATACCATGCTTTACTTTACAAAGGCTTTATCACGCGTCCCGTTGGGAATTATGGTTTGCATAGTTGTTTAAGGGTTACTATCGGAACCGAATCTCAGAATAAAGGCTTTATCAAAGCCCTTGAAGATATTCTTAATGAAATAGGCTATATTACGTCTAAGCGGTGATTTTTCTTAATAAGTTTCTACTTCAGTATAATCAATGTGACGATGTCTCCCACTCTGTTCCCTTGCCATATACTGTTATGATCACCACAAGTTTAGTTTATAAATTCACCCCCCTATAAAAAACTTGTAACCTTTTTTCACAAAACAATGTCTAATAGATGCAGACGTTATTAACGTGCTTAGTAAGTCTGTTTTGGAAACATTACTATGCATAAAACCGTATCGATAGGTAGAAAATTAAAATAAGGATTAGAGAATGGGAAAAATACGAATATTATTTTTTACTGGATTGTGTTTAATGTTGTGGAGTAATACTCTCCTGGCCAATAAAAAAATTTATACTACAAAACGGGTAAATCCTCATGCTCCTGTTATAGATGGCCATCTTGATGATCCTGCATGGGTATCTGCAAAGTGGGGAGAAGGATTTATACAACAGCAACCATATGATGGCAGGGAGGCGTCTCAGAAGACAGCTTTTAAGATACTTTATGATGATGATAATCTTTACGTTGGCATCCGTGCTTTCGATACCTGCCCGGACAGTATCGCAACACGCATGTCCAGGAGAGACGATAAAGACGGCGATATTGTTGCAGTGATGCTTGACAGCTATTTTGATCATCTCACAGCATTTAGCTTTATGGTAAATGCTGGTGGAGTCAAAATCGACGGTGTCTTTACAGATGATGGACAAAACGAAGATTATTCGTGGGATCCAGTTTGGTATGTCAAAACAACCGTTGATAATCAAGGCTGGACAGCCGAGATGAAAATTCCTTTCAGTCAGCTTCGTTTTGGTAAGAGCAAAGATTATGTCTGGGGACTTGAAGTTGCACGATTTTTATTTCGGAAAGAGGAACTTTCATTCTGGCAGCCTATTCCCAAAGATGCCCCGGGTCTGGTTCATTTGTTTGGAGAACTTCATGGTATACACGGAATAAAACCGAGTCGCCGGATTGAATTTCTTCCTTATTCGGTAGGTAAAATAGAGACTATGAAAAAAGAGATAGGAAATCCTTTTTCTCCTGGTCATTTAAATAACATGAGTTTTGGATTAGACGGTAAAATTGGGTTGACCAGTGACCTGACGCTCGATTTTACTGTCAATCCTGATTTTGGTCAGGTTGAGGCAGACCCTTCGGTTGTTAACCTGACTGCTTTTGAAACATTTTATAAAGAAAAAAGGCCCTTTTTCATTGAAGGGGCAAATATTTTGAATTATCAGTTAATGATAGGAGATGGTGATTTATCCAGGGACAATTTGTTTTATTCCAGGCGTATAGGTCATGCGCCAAGTTATGATCCTGACATAAACGATGACGAACATTTGAAGATGCCCGAAAATTCTTCCATTCTGGGTGCTTTGAAATTGACAGGGAAAACTTCTAAAGGTTTATCCATAGGTGTTATGGATGCAGTAACTGCAAAAGAAAACGCGGAGATAGATCTTAATGGCCAGAGAAGACACATTGCGGTAGAACCTATGACTAACTATTTCCTGGGTCGTTTACAAAAAGATTATAACAAGGGAAGTACCACAATTGGTGGTATTCTGACAAGTACATATCGCAACATTAAAGATTCTCAACTTAAATTTCTCAACAGAAGTGCTGTTACAGGGGGGGTTGATTTCCAGCACCAATGGAAGAATAGAACCTATTTTCTGATTTTCAAATCCGTTTTCAGTCATATTGCTGGAACCAGAGAAGCACTCTTAGAAGCCCAGACTGCTCCCTCACGTTATTTCCAGCGTCCTGATGCAGATTATGTGAGGCTGGATTCGAACCGCACATCTCTATCTGGTTACGGCGGTACTTTTTTCATTGGTAGAGGCGGGAATAGTCACCTCAATTTTGCTGTTGGTTCTACCTGGCGTTCACCAGGTCTGGAATTAAACGATATGGGTTATATAAGACAAGCAGATAATATTCTAGAATTTGCCTGGATAGGATACAGGATATGGGAACCATTCAGTATTTTCAGGAGTGTTTCTGTTAATTTTAATCAGTGGAGCGGCTGGAACTTTGGAAGAGAGAATATCTTCAATGGAGGCAATATAAATTTACATTTTCAATTCCGCAACTACTGGGGTTTTGGAGGAGGAATCAATCGTAATGGTGCTTCTCTTTCAACAAGTGCTTTGCGAGGTGGACCTTCTATGATTCTTCCTTCTCGATGGAACACCTGGTTTAATATAAGTTCTGATCCAAAACGAACATTCCAGTTTAGCTTTAACGGTTCAAAAAGGTGGAGCAACGATGGTTCTTATTCCTATTCATTCCGTCCACGGATTACCCTCCGTCCTCGCAACACTTTTTCTCTTTCCCTCAACCCATTTTACCAAGTTAACAAAGATAATTTACAGTACGTTGATACAGTTGAAAAGGAGAATGAGAATCGGTATATATTCGGGCAGATTGATCAGAAAACGTTTGGTATGGTTTTGAGGTTTAACTACTCTATTACACCTACGCTAACAATCCAGTATTACGGACAGCCGTTTGTGTCTGCTGGCAAATATTCTCATTTTAAACGTATTACTCAGCCAAGAGCCAGAAATTATAGAGACAGGTTTCATACTTTGACAAACAGTGAAATCCACTATGATTTAGAGGAAGAAGAATATCTGATTGACGAAGATCTCAACGGAACAGTAGATTATAGTATAGGAAATCCCGATTTTAATTTTAGACAGTTTCGTTCTAATCTCGTAGTTAGATGGGAATACACACCTGGTTC
>CAYYPT010000064.1:0-13272 GCA_964473625.1 uncultured bacterium
ACGTACTTAAAGCAGGTGATAAGGTTTTTACGAAGAAGCTTACGTTATTGAAGTAACTCGACAAGTTATATAAAATCAAAGCCTCATCCAGAAAGTTTTGGATGAGGCTTTTTTAGTGGCCAGCTGGATATTAGTGCATTCTGTTCCCCCAAATTCCTCGTGGAAAAAGAGTTGACAATGTAACTATTTTCTATTAAATTATTGAGTTAAATTTATTCTTCACAGGTCAATTCCATAGGAGAATGATAAAATGGAAGGTATACAGGTATCTGTAGAAAAAATTGGCCCACAGAGTGATATTTCTATCATTCGTGTGGGAGGCTACATCGATACGACCACCTCTTCAGAACTTGAGCGTGCCCTGGATTCCCTGTTAAAAGCGGGAATAGTTAGAGTAATTATTGATCTTGGCAGTGTGGATTATATATCAAGTGCAGGATGGGGGATTTTTATCAGTGAAATCAAGGGCATTAGGGAAAGAGGCGGAGATTTAAAATTGGCAAGGATGATTCCTGATGTATATGAAGTTTTTGAACTGCTTGAGTTTAACTATATATTAAAGGCTTTTGATACAGTTGAGGATGCTGTTAGAGATTTCGAGGGAGGTGTTGTTAATTTTGAAGAAAAAAGTGTGGAAAAGGAAGAACCGCTACCAGAGACAAATGTAATTGAGGAAGGCCAGGAGGAAGAGGATGAATCGGAAGACGAAGATATAGAGAAAAAGATACGACAAATAGCTTTGGAACATCCGTCCTGGAGTCCTTCAAAAATTGCCAAGGAACTTGATACAGAAAAATATGGTTTTTTAAGAGTCGGGAAGTTTTCTGTCTGGAAGATTCTTAGAAAGTTGAATCTTGGTAGCAAGAAACAAAGAGAAATTTTAAGTCGAGGGGAAAGATCAGCTGAGCAAAACACTGAATTTTGATGTTTAGTATTTGGCATCATGTAAGCAAAAGTTTGACAAAATTTAACTTTTTATTTTCTGAGAGGTTGTTATGAGTCTAAGTTTAGCACAAAAGATTATTAAAAATCACTTAGTTGAAGGAGAACTTGTGGCAGGTTCTCCTATTGCTATTAAAATTGACCAGACTCTTACTCAGGATGCAACTGGCACAATGGCTTATCTTCAATTTGAGGCACTGGGTATAGATCGGGTAAGGACCGAACTTTCTGTAAGTTATGTTGATCATAACACACTCCAGTCAGGTTTTGAAAACGCTGATGACCATAGATTTCTTCAATCAGTAGCTGTTAAGTATGGAATTCTTTTTTCCAGGCCTGGCAACGGAATTTGCCATCAACTTCATCTTGAGCGATTTGGTATCCCTGGTAAAACACTTCTGGGATCAGATAGCCACACTCCTACCGGTGGGGGAATCGGCATGCTGGCCATTGGCGCAGGAGGATTAGATGTAGCACTTGCGATGGGAGGACAGCCGTTTCATCTTGCCATGCCAAAGATTGTTAACATTAGACTACTGGGAAAGCTTCAGCCGTTTGTTTCTGCTAAGGATGTTATTCTTGAGGTGCTCAGGCGGCTTACTGTAAAGGGTGGGGTTCGTAAGATTATGGAATACACGGGGGAAGGATTACGTTCTCTTACAGTACCCGAAAGGGCAACAATTACCAATATGGGGGCAGAGTTGGGTGCAACGACATCAATTTTCCCCAGCGATGAACAAACAAAGACTTTTTTAGAAGCTCAGGGGAGAGGTGATAAATGGGTTCCTTTGGCTGCAGATCCTGATGCAAAGTATGATGAAGAACTTGAAATTGATCTTTCCACGTTGGAGCCGCTCATTGCCAAGCCTCACATGCCTGATAATGTTGTAAAGGTGAAGGAATTGAAGGGAACAAAGGTTCAGCAAGTTGCCATGGGAAGTTGTACCAATTCTTCTTATCGGGATTTAATGATAGTAGCAAGGATGCTGAAAGGCCGAAAGGTTCATCCAGATGTCACGGTTGGATTAACTCCTGGATCTCGACAGGTGGTTCTCAGTCTGATCAAAAATGGGCAGTGGGAGCATATTGTGTCTGCAGGTGTTAGAGTTCTGGAAAATGTCTGCGGACCCTGTATTGGAATGGGATTTTCTCCCCCTTCAGATTCTGTAACTCTCCGCACATTCAATAGGAATTTCTTGGGCCGTAGTGGAACAAAAAGTGCCAAGGTTTTTCTTTGCAGCCCTGAAACAGCTGTAGCTGCTGCTCTTACAGGAGAAATCACTGACCCACGAGATCTTGGTATCGAACCTTTTGAAATTAACTTACCGCCGCAATTTCCAGTAGATGATTCAATGATTTTACCTCCTGCAGAAAACCCTGATAAAATAGAGATAATACGGGGACCAAACATTAAACCTCTTCCTCTAAAAGGAGTTTTACCGTCAAAACTTTCTGGTACTGTTCTTATAAAAGTTGAAGATAATATTACAACAGATCATATTATGCCTGCCGGGGCTAAAATTCTTCCTCTTCGATCAAATATTCCAGCTATTTCTGAACATGTCTTCGAAGTTATAGATCCTGATTTTGCAAAACGTGCCAAGGCTGCGGGTGGAGGATTTATTGTTGGGGGTGCAAATTATGGCCAGGGTTCCAGTAGAGAACATGCAGCTCTTGCTCCCATGTATCTTGGAATAAAAGCTGTAATTACCAAATCTTTTTCCAGGATTCATCTTGCTAATCTTATTAATTTTGGTATTGTACCTCTTACTTTTGTAAACGAGAAAGATTACAACCATATTGAGCAAGGAGACGAACTAGAGATCGATGTTGCTCGTTTAGAAGATAAAAATCTTGTTCTAAAAAATAAAACTAAAAGTGTTGAAATTTCCGTGACTCATACTTTGAGCCCCCGGGATGTAGAAGTGATAAAAGCCGGAGGAGCATTAGCCTACGCGAAAAAGCAACTTCATCGTTAGAAAATTGGAGGCAATAAATGACTCAGTACGAGAAACTTACCCCACCCTCTGAGGGTGAAAAGATTCGGATTGAGAATGGTGAGCTTAATGTGCCTGATAATCCAATAATTCCTTTTATAGCAGGGGATGGGATTGGACCTGATATCTGGCGAGCTACAAAGCCTGTTCTGGACAGTGCAGTAGAAAAAGCCTACGGTGGAAAGAAGAAAATAGTATGGTTTCAGGTTCACGCAGGACTTTCTGCTCTTAAATTATATGGTAATGATCGGGTACTTCCAGAGGATACTTTAACAGCAATTCGTGAACACCTTGTGGCTATCAAAGGCCCTTTAACAACTCCAGTGGGAGGGTTTAAGTATGTATGCCTTGCCTGTGCAGCAGAGCAGGACGGTGGTCCCAATGGGGAGAGACCTGAAAAATGTGTGAAGTGCGGTTCGCCGTGGGTAACTCCGCGTTTCAGAAGCCTGAACGTTCAACTGAGACAAAAGCTGGATCTTTATGCCTGTATCAGGCCTGTTCGCTGGTTTAAGGGAGTTCCTTGCCCCGTGAAACATCCTGAAAAACTCAATGTAATTATCTTTCGGGAAAATACAGAGGATGTATATGCTGGTATCGAGTTTGAACAGGGGACCCCTGAAGTTAATCAGGTTATTAAGTTTTTAAATAGTGAAATGGGCAAGAATATTCGGGAGGATTCAGGAGTAGGAATAAAACCTATAAGCATTACTGGTACAAAACGACTGGTACGAAAAGCGATTGATTATGCTATTTCCCATCACAAAGCTTCTGTTACGCTGGTCCATAAAGGTAATATAATGAAATTCACTGAAGGAGCTTTCAGAGATTGGGGATACGAGGTGGCTAAGGAAGAATACAGAGAGCAAATCGTTACTGAAAAAGAGTTGTGGGAAAAGTATGACGGTAAAATGCCAGAAGGTAAAGTTTTAATCAAAGACCGCATTGCTGATCAGATTTTTCAACAAGTGCTTCTTCGCCCGGACGAATATGACATTTTAGCCACTCCCAATTTGAATGGAGATTATCTTTCTGATGCATGCGCTGCTCAAGTGGGAGGGTTAGGACTGGCCCCTGGTGCTAATATGGGAGATCATATTGGGCTTTTTGAAGCAACTCATGGAACAGCACCAAAATATACTGGAATGGATAAAGTTAACCCAAGTTCCCTTATTCTGTCTGGTGCTTTAATGCTGGAATATCTTGGTTGGAATGAAGCTGCGGAGATGATCGTCCATGCTATTGAAAAAACTATTCAACAGAAACGAGTAACCTATGACTTAGAACGTCAGATGGAGGGGGCAACAAAACTGAAATGCTCAGAATTTGGGAAAGCAATTGTAGAGAACATGTAGTTCGTAACTGATTTGTTGCTTGAGTTGTAGAAATTATAGAATATGAACAGAAAGTTCTGGATTATTGTAATAATTATCTGTGGGGGATTTTTTATAAGCTGTCTTAATCCGTTTGCTCCTAAATTAACGTACTCGCTTGAGGCAGGAGATTTTGTTGTAACACAGCAGCAATCGCCGGAAGAGGTTCTTCAGAACTTTAAAGTTGCATATACATTCCGGGATTCCTTGTTGTACAGTGATCTTCTTGATACAGGTTTTGTTTTTGTATATTTCGACCCCAATGAAGGGACATCAGGTCGTTTTGTTTCGTGGGGCAGAGCAACGGATCTCCGCACTACTGGCCGATTATTTCGTCATTTTCAAGTAATAAACCTGGTTTGGAACACTACTATCTATGGATGGCAGAATGAAGAAACTTGCGGGTTAAGTAAAGGATTCAATCTTACTTTAATAGGAGAAAATAGTGATTTCAACGTTTCGGGAAGGGCAGTTTTTTCTTTCCGGAAATGTAAAGATAAAAAATGGAGAATAACACGTTGGAAAGATGAGTCAGATCTATAATTAGCTGCTAAACTTTAATGTAAGAATGAAATATAAATTTTCCAAAGTTTAGTTAACTGGATTTTACAGGAGCTTAGTGAATAAATTTTTGCAAATGAAAACATTTAATATTCTTTTTTTACTGGAGAAATAGTCCAATGAATTCTCAAAGACGAATTAAATTGGGCAGAGTGGGGGGAGTTTTTACAATCTTCCTTTTCTGTATGATTCCGTTGTTAGTTTTTTCCCAGGATTTTGGGAAGAACAAGGTTCAATACCGTGATTTTAATTGGAAATATGTTCAATCTAAACATTTCGATGTGTATTACTACGATAAAGGAGAAGGACTGGCCGATTTTGTAGCAGATGTGGCTGAGTCAAGCTACGTTGCACTGAGAAGGGATTTTAGGTATGATATCCAGAAACGAATTCCTATTCTTGTTTATAACAGTCACAATGAATTTGAACAGACTAATACAAGTTATTCTACGATTGAGGAATCAGTAGGTGGTTTTACAGAGATTTTTAAGGATCGTGTAGTAATTCCATTTCAAGGAAGCTATGCAGAGTTTCGTCACGTTATTCATCATGAGTTGACTCATGCTGTTATGTTTCAGATGCTCTATGGGGGAGGGATGGGGTCTATGGTTGCTGGTATGGCCAGGTTTCAGGTGCCTTTGTGGTTAGCAGAAGGATTGGCAGAATATGAGAGTCTTGGTTGGGACGTTGACAGTGACATGTTTATGCGGGATGCTACGATAAATGGTTATGTTCCGCCAATATCCCAGATGTATGGTTTTATGGTTTATAAGGGAGGGCAGTCTCTTCTAAATTACATTGCCGATAAATACGGTACTCCAAAGATTGGAGAGATTCTCGGGAAGATAAAAGTTCGCAGGAGTGTGGAGGGAGGCCTGAAGGAATCTATTGGAGTGGGGATAGAAGAATTGTCAAAAAGATGGCATAAATACTTAAGAAAAACTTATTGGCCTGATATTCAGGACAGGGATGAACCCGAAGATATAGCGAAACGTTTGACAGACCATACAAAAACAAAAAATTTTTTGAACAATTCTCCAGCACTTTCTCCCCAGGGTGATAAAGTAATCTATATTTCAGATCGATCCGATTACACTGATATTTATCTCATGAGTACTATAGATGGACGAAATCTTGGGAGATTGGTCAAGGGACAGAGATCCAACCTGTTTGAGGAACTTCATTGGCCGCGTCCTGGGATGGATTGGTCCCCGGATGGCAAACGAATTGTTTTTGCTGCTAAGGCAGGCCCTCAGGATGCTCTCTATGTGCTGGACGTGGAGAAACGTAAGGTAATTAATTCTTATAAATTTGGTTTAGATGGTGTCTTTTCTCCGACATGGTCCCCGGATGGAAATCGAATTGTTTTCATGGGAATGGATGGGGGACATTCAGATCTCTACATGTTTTATCTTGACAATAAAAAATTGGAAAAGTTAACGGATGATGTTTTTAGTGATTTAGATCCTAGATGGTCTCCTAAGGGAGATAGAATTGTTTTTGTTTCGGATAGAGGAGATTCCACAAAACAGCCAAGAGGCGATTTTCGAATTCAAAATTATAATTATAAACAGTATGATCTTTACACTCTGGATGTTGAAACAAAAAAGATTACTCGTTATACAAACGATAAGGCGAAGGAGAAATCTCCGGTTTTTTCTCCTGCTGGAGATAAAATTGCTTTTGTTTCAGATGCTAAAGGAATCAGCAATATTTTTATTATGGATCTAAAAACGAAAGAAACTTATCCAATTACCAATTTATTAACCGGTGTTTCTCAAATTTCATGGTCGAGAGAAGGCTCGCGTCTGGCTTTTGCTTCTTTTTACAATGGCGGTTACGATATTTATCTTCTTAATAATCCTTTAAACATAAAACCTGGTTCCGTTGGGGTAAAAGAAACCGCATTTGTGAAAAAAGAGAAAAGAAGAAGAAAAAAGCTTGTCATGTCTGTGAAGAGAAAAAAGGCAGAAAGAAAGAAACAAAGTAATACATTTAATTACAGAAATTTTGTTTTTGGAGAAGATTTCCGCCGCGGCGGGATTGGAAACAAAAAAAAGGCTGAATCAACTTTTCTTAACGTCAGTCAGTACAAAGATGCAGAAGGCAGGTACAAAACTCACAAGTACAAAGTTAAATTTAGTCCAGACTTGATTACAGGAGGTACAGGTTACAGCCAATTCTTTGGTCTTCAAGGTTCTTCTATGATTGTTCTTTCTGATATTCTTGGGAATCATCAGATCAATATTTACACAGATCTCTTCTACAATCTAAAAAACTCGAACTTTCAATTTGCTTATTTTTATCTTCCCAAAAGGACTGATCTTGGAGTGTCGATTTTTCATTATTCCTATCTTTTCTATACCTATTTTTATTATGGTGGTTATCTTTTTCCGGGTTATTTTAGGGATAGAAATTATGGTGTAACATTCTATCTTTCAAGACCTTTTGACCGATACAGAAGACTTGATTTTGGAATAACAGGTTTTGGTATCACTCGTGATTTTGGCGGTATAGATATATATGGTTACAGTGGTAAGTTTATGTACGATTTTGGTAATTTGTATAAAAGGCAAGTTCTTTTGCTTAACATGGGTTACAAAACAGATACTGTAATCTGGGGAATTACAGGGCCTGTAAATGGGGGAAGATCTAACTTTACAGCAACTTACAGTCCTTCTGTAAGCAAAAAATATGGACTTGATTTCTGGACAATTCGTGGAGACTGGAGAAAATATTTAAGAATAAAAAGAGATTACACCTTTGCTATTCGTCTGGCAGGAGGAGTATCAGGGGGAAAGCAACCGCAGAGATTTTTACTCGGCGGGGTGACAAATTGGATTAATTATCAATACCGTGAAATTCCAAGTAACTATTGGGGGGCTGATCTTTTTTACTTCTCAACCATCGAGACTCCCCTGAGAGGTTCTTTTTATTACCAGATGATTGGAACACACTTTGTTCTTGCCAATTTTGAATTTCGTTTTCCTCTTATTCGCTACTTAATTTTGGGGTGGCCTTTACCGATAGGGTTCCAAAACATCCGTGGAGTAATTTTCCTGGATGTGGGTTCTGCCTGGGATAATACAAAACTCTGGCAGCCTTTTACTGTGGGTTCTCTTGGCCTATTTAAATTAAAAGATATGGAAGGAGGTTATGGTTTTGGCGCCAGATTAAATTTAGGATTTTTACTGTTAAAATACGATCTGGCATGGAGTACAAATCCTGCTATTAATAAAGGGAAACCAATTCACTATTTTTCGTTAGGAGCAGAATTTTAATTCGGGGCAGATTTTACAAAGGTTCAGCTAAGGAGTAGAAGAATGAAGCGGCTACTTATTCTGTTTTTTCTTGTTTTTTCTTCTGCGGGTGTTCTTTTTTCTCAAGGCAAAAAGCCTGTTGTCTTGACAGCAGAAGTTGTTCCACAAGATATCAAAAAGGGGAATAAAGGGATATTTATAGTTACCTGTAATATTAATCCGGATTTTCACATAAGTGATGCAAGTACCGGTCTTTTTGATGTTTCTCCTGAACCTCTGGAAGGGATTACATTTGGTAAGGCCGAGTTCCCACCTGGAGAGAAAAGTACTTATGGCAGTATATATCACGGAACAGTGAAAGTTAAAATTCCTTTCTGGGTAGGCCAAAAGATGCAAAAAGGAGAAAATGTGATCTCTGCCAGTGTAAAGGTTCAACCTTGTGCAGAGGGGGGAGATATTTGTTATCCACCTGAAATAGACACGGTTAAGGCAAAGTTTTCTGTCCTCCCAGGGGATAAAAATGTAAAGCCAGAAGTTGGCGGATTGAATAAGGAAGGTGGGATTGCTGGCCGCTTGTCCAGTGCTCTTGAACGCGGTTCTTTTATTGCATTCTTGCTGGTTTTTTTGGGAGGACTTCTTACCAGTTTAACACCTTGTGTTTATCCCATGATTCCCATTACCATTGCAGTTATTGGTGCACAGGCGAGTGGAGGTAAATTCCGCGGATTTATTCTTTCTCTCTTTTATGTATTGGGGATCGCGATTACTTTTTCTTCCCTGGGAGTTATAGCTGCAAAAACAGGTGCTCTTTTTGGCTCGTATGCACAAAATCCTGTTGCTCTTGTTATTATTTCAGTAATTTTCTTTCTTATGGGGCTTTCAATGCTTGGTGTTTTTGTGATCCAGATGCCTGCATCTATATCCTCGAAACTTCGCGGTGGGAAAAGGCGTGGTTTTGTTGGGGCGTTGGTTACAGGGCTTCTGGCAGGTTTGATTGTATCTCCTTGTATAAGTCCCCTTCTTGTTGTGATTCTTACCTGGGTGGCTAAGACAGGTTCTGTAGTTTTAGGAATAGGTCTTCTTTTTTCTTTTGCTCTTGGACTGGGTGTCCTTTTTATTATTCTGGGAACTTTCTCAGGTGTTATCAAAAATCTTCCCAGGTCAGGAGGCTGGACAGAGCTTATTGAAAAGGGTTTTGGAGTTATTTTACTGGCATTGGCGATTGTCTTTGTTCGTCCTGTTGTCTCCCACATCTTTTATATGTGGTTATGGGCGATCTTTTTAATTGTTCTTGGAACCTATGTTGGAGCTTTCACTCTGCTCGATGGCGAAGCAGACGGAAAGAAAAAACTTGGGAAAGCTTTCGGGATTGTTCTTATTTTAGTTGGCGGAGCTATAATATTCTGGAATACTGCACACTGGGTTGGTTTTAGTTTTGTCAACCAGCCTGACCTTCAGCAGTTTTCAAAAGAAAGCTCGTATTGGTTGTCATCCGATGAGGAGGGTTTTAAAGAAGCAAAACTCACTGGGAAACCAGTATTGATAGATTTTTTTGCTCAATGGTGCGCAGCCTGCCATGAGCTTGATGATAAAACATGGTCTGATGAATCGGTAAGCTCAGAGTTAAATCGATTTATTTGCGTTAAACTGGATCTCACTAAAAATGATGAAAATGCCAAAGAGATTCAGAAAAAGTATAAAATACTCGGTATGCCTACTGTTATACTTTTTGACTCCTCCGGAAAGGAAATAACCAGATTTGAAGGCTTTAAACCCCCCCAGGAAGTTTTAGAGCTTCTTAAGAATATTAAGAATCCGAATTAATGAATTAATTCGGGTTAAACTTTTTGAAAGAAAAATTATGAATTTGGTTACTTTGTCTTTTTACATAGTTGAGGAAGAACAGGATACATTCGTTGATGCGGTTAGAGATTTGAAGAATTTCTGGGAGGATCAAGGATTTAGAGTTTCTCTTTTCCGTGATAAACATAAAAGCGGACGTTTTTTGCAAACTTTTTTGACTGAAAAAACAGTGGATGAGCTTATTGCTATTATACAAAACCATCCTGCTGTAAAAGAGATATTTGAAAAGATAAAAGATGGTGGAAGCCGTGTAGTGATTTCAATTATGGAGCAGTTGGTTTGAGAGCCTTCTGGAAGGACTTATTAAAGAATAGGGTAGAGACACCAGAAGAGTTAGCAGCATACATCGATATTGATGTACAACCCTTAAAAAAGGTTACCAAAGTTTATCCCATGCGGATAAATTCCTATTTTCTTCAGTTAATGCTTAAAAAAGGAAGTTCTCTGTCCAGGCAGGTTGTGCCCGATATTAGAGAACTTTATGATTCTGTTGGAGAAGTAGATCCATTAGCAGAGGAAAGAGACAGCCCTGTCCCAAATCTTACTCATCGCTATCCTGATAGAGTTCTCTTCCTTGTTTCCAGTGAATGCGGTGTTTACTGCAGGTTTTGTACAAGGAAAAGAAAAATAGGCCGCTGGGGACCAATCAAAGATGAACAAATAGAAGAGGGATTTCACTACTTACGAGACCACAAAGAGGTGAGGGATGTGCTCTTATCAGGTGGTGATCCTCTACTTCTTTCTGATAAAAAGTTAGAATGGATTCTTGCTCGGGTTAGAGAAATTTCCCATGTGGAAATTATTCGAATTGGGACAAGAGTTCCATCTGTACTTCCACAGAGAATAACTCCAAAATTGGTTGAGATACTGAAGAAATATCACCCGCTTTACATTAATGTTCACTTCAATCATCCTGATGAGGTAACAAAGGAAGCAGAAAAAGCCTGTGCCCTTTTAGCTGATGGTGGTATCCCTCTGGGTAATCAGACTGTTCTCCTGAGAAATGTTAACGACAGTCCAGAAGTTATTGGTGCTCTGATGAAACTTTTATTGAAGATGCGAGTAAAACCTTATTATCTGCATCAGGCTGACCTCACCAGAGGAACAGATCATTTCAGAACTCCAATTGAAACCGGACTTCGTATTATGCAGTATCTGCGGGGAAGAGTGTCAGGTTTGGCTGTTCCTACTTATGCAATTGATCTTCCAGGGGGAGGAGGAAAAGTTCCAGTTTTACCTGAATATGTGATTGGAATAAATGAGAAAGAGGTTATTTTAAAAAACTATCTTGGGAAGATTTATAAGTATCCACAGCCGTCTTCGATACCAATAAGTAAAGCGGGAAAAATTTCTTACGATACTAAGAAGGGAACATTACCTTTAAAAGATGTCCTTCTTAAGTCTTTGTTTTAAGGGGGCAGTACTATTTCTTGACAGATAGCGTCTCTGAATGAAATGTAGTCAAAATAGAATTAGTTGAACTGACAATTATTTATGAGGTCTGTTATGATTTACTTAAAAGATTATTTAGATCCGTCCTATGTTATTTTCTTAAAGGAAAAGGACAAAAAAAGTGCGCTGAATAAATTGGTAGACTGCATTGCTTCTTCTCCAAACATAGAAGACAAAGAAGCATTGCGAAAGGCAGTTTTTAAGCGGGAAAAAATCATAAGTACTGGTATTGGATTGGGTATTGCCATACCTCACGTAAAAATTAAAGAAGTGAAAAAACTCACTATCTGTATTGGGATAAGCAAGGAAGGTATCAATTGGGCTGCTCTTGATAATAAGCCGGTGTATTCGATTTTTCTGATTGCTGGGCCAGCAGAACAGCACGAACTTTATCTCAAAATTTTATCAAAAATTATACTTGTTCTCAAGAAAAAAGAAAGAAGAGAAAAAATACTTAAAGCTGAAAAACCAGATGAAATTCTGGAACTATTCAAAAATTTGTGAGAGAAAAATAAATGGATCGATTAAACACTCTTATCTACCTGTCCGTTGCAGCGTTAGTGGCGTTTTTTGCTAAACGTTTTGCAAACAGAGTTGGTATTCCTACTGTTACAAGTTACGTGATTGTCGGCGTTATAATGGGAATATCCGTACTGAAAATTTTCCAACCGCAAATACTGAATCGTTTAGACATTGTTAATGATTTTGCTCTTGGTGTTATTGGATTTACTATTGGCTCTGAGTTTAAAAGGAGTACTTTTCAGCAACTTGGTAAGTCTATAATTTTAATTGCACTGTTCGAAGCCTCAATGGCCTTTATTATGGTGACGATATTTATTACTCTGATGAACCCTTCAAAGGTTTATCAAGCCTTGATCATGGGAGCAGTTGCTTCTGCTACGGCTCCTGCCGCTACAGTGTATGTTATCCAGCAGTATAAGACAAAAGGTCCATTGACTTCAACAATACTTGCCGTTGTAGGGATAGACGATGCCTTTGCCCTTATTATTTTTGTATTTGCTGCCGGGCTGGCAAAGAGTATCATGCGGGCAGAACACATTTCTATTCTCCATATTTTGCTTTCTCCTATAATAGACATTTCTCTTTCCATAGGGCTTGGTATTCTTTCTGGAATTGTTTTTTCATGGCTTTTTAAAAAAGTTCGGTATGCTGATGATTTACTTTTGGGAATTGCTTCTTTTATTCTGTTAATACTCGGTATATCCGAAAAATTTCATTTCTCAGGACTCCTGGCAGTGATGGCCTTTGCTATGGTTTGTACGAACGCAAATCCTATGCTGACCAATCGTTCAAAAAAGATTCTGGATGGTATTTCACCTATTCTTTATGCATTTTTCTTTATTTTTGCTGGCGCGCATCTTAATGTCGATCTTCTTCCCACAATCGGGTTTATGGGTCTGGTATATTTCTTAAGCAGAGCAATAGGTAAAATGGGAGGGGCCAGTTTTGGTGCAATTATAGGTAAGGCGCCTCCTACAGTCAAAAAATATGTAGGATTTGCCCTTCTGCCACAGGTAGGAGTTGCCATTGCACTGGCAATTATTGTAAAGAAGGAATTTGGTTCAGGTGCTTACGGAGAAACAGGAGTAAATCTAGCTACTCTTGTGATAAATATCCTTCTTTTCACTACTATTATAACAGAAATTGTAGGGCCACTTCTTACGAAATTTGCTTTAACCAAAGCTGGAGAGAGGCCTGGATCATAATTCTGATGGTTTTTTGATTCTATAATTTTGAAAGGAGAAGATCATTATGTTTGATTTAAAAACCTATGTTGCAAGAAGAAAACGTTTGAGGAATCAGGTT
>CAYYPT010000065.1:0-13261 GCA_964473625.1 uncultured bacterium
GCCCTCATTCTGAAAAATTTTATAAGAGGCTCAAAATAGGATTCGTCTGTCCGAATCACAATTGAATCCACATTCATTGATTTAAAAAGTTTTTCTCTTTGAAGCATAGCCTCATTGGTTCGCTGGCTGAAAAGTCTGCGAATTTCTCTGTCAGAAGTATTTAGAAGTATTTCTTCTCCTGTTTCAGCATCTTCCAATTCAATATATCCTATCCCAGGGAGCTCCAGTTCTCTGGGGTCAACAATGTGGATACCTACAATATCGTGTTTCTTGTTGGCAATTCTCAAAGCTTGTTCATAATTACTGGAAAGAAAATCGGAGATTAAAAAAACTACACTTCGCCTTCTAATTACACGGCTCAAATATTCTAATGCAGCACTAATATCTGTCTTCTTCTCCTCTGGACGAAAATAGAGAAGCTCCCTTAAAACCCTGAGTACATGACTTTTTCCTTTCCGTGGAGGGACAAACTTTTCAACCTTATCTGTAAAAATAATCAAACCAACTTTGTCGTTATTCTTAATAGCTGAAAAAGCAAGTAGTGCACATATCTCAACACCAATCTCCCCCTTCATCCTCTCAAAAGTACCAAATTCACCTGAGGAACTCGCGTCTACTAACAACATTACTGTGAGTTCTCGTTCTTCTTCAAATACCTTAACATAAGGATGACCATAACGGGCAGTAACATTCCAATCAATGGTTCTTATATCATCACCAATCTGGTACTGACGTACCTCAGCAAAGTCCATTCCTCTTCCTTTAAAAACAGAATGATACTCACCGGAAAAGACATCGTTTACCATGCCCCGAGTAGTAATCTCAAGCCGCTTGACTTTTTTTAAAATTTCTTTTGGAATCATTTTTACGGCACTTCAATCTTATTTAAAACCTTTCGCACCACATCTTCAGGCTGAACCTCTTCTGCTTCTGCCTCATAAGTGACAATAACTCTGTGTCGCAGTACATCCATACCAACTGCGCGTACATCTTCAGGGGTTACATACCCCCGCCTGTTTAGAAAAGCATGTGCCTTGGCAGTCTTGACTAAATAAATAGAAGCCCGCGGCGATGCACCATATGCAATTAAATCCGAAAGTTCCTCCAGACCATAATCTTTTGGCTTACGGGTGGCAAAAACAATATCAATAATATATTGTTCGATCTTCGGATCAACATAAATTTCTTCCACAACATTTCTGGCACTGATAATATCCTGAGGCCCTACAACAGGTTTCGCCATAGGTTCTGGCCCGGTAGACATACGCCGCATAATCTCCAGTTCCTCTTCTGGAGTAGGATAACCTATTGAAAGTTTCAGCATAAAGCGGTCTACCTGAGCTTCAGGTAGAGGATAAGTTCCCTCTTGTTCAATAGGATTTTGAGTTGCAAGAACGAGAAATGGATCGTCAAGAGAAAACGTGTTGTCGCCAATTGTCACAGTACGTTCTTGCATTGCTTCCAGAAGAGCGGACTGAACTTTTGCCGGAGATCTGTTTACCTCATCGGCTAAAATAAGATTAGCGAAAATAGGACCTTTTTTGGTCTGAAATTTTCCGTTCCGCTGATCGTAAATCAAAGTTCCAATAAGATCTGCAGGCAAAAGATCAGGTGTAAACTGAATACGCTGGAATTTTGTTTGAATAGCCGCCGAAAGCGTTCTGACAGTGAGCGTTTTTGCCAGTCCCGGAACACCTTCTAAAAGAACATGCCCGTTTGAGAGAAGACCAATAAGCAGGCGTTCTATCATATATTTCTGCCCTACAATAACTTTTCCTACTTCTTCTGTAATTTTTTCAACAAATTTACTCTCTTCCTGAATCTTTTTATGAATGGCTTCAATGTCCTTATTCATCGATCCTCCTTACTTCTCTTTTTCTTTTTCGATCGTGTCTCTTCCATTTTTTGTATCAATTCTTTTGTCTGAGCTAAATGTGACTCAAGAATTGTTTCCACTGTGGTGTATGCTTCTTCCAATTCAGCCTGGGTTGCATCCTGACCTGAGAATTTCACAACATCTGCTTTTTTGAACAAAGTTTCACAGCGTCGAATTAAACTTTCCTCTAAGCCCTGCTCTTTTAAGGTAGAGAGGAGTTCATCTGTAGTAGCTTCAAGAGCTGAAATATCATATTTTTCAGAAAGATATTTCCTGAAAAGTTTTGACAAAATTGTAAACGCTTCCCGTCCATTACCCTGCTCTAAATTCACTGTTTCTTTTAATTCTTTTAGGTAAGACTCCTCCACAATTTCCTCGATTTTTCCTTCTTCTTCCGTAAGGTGAGTTTTTTTGTATAATAGCAAGACACTTACTCCACTTCCTAAAAGTACAATTCCTACTACAACCCATATCCACCATTTTACACTTTCCCCTTTTTCTGGTACAGGAGAAATAATTTCCACTCCAACACGCTGGGTTTTAAGGTGATATTCTTTTCCTGTTGTTTTATCAGTATAAGTTAACCCCACCGCTTCGATGTACCCCATACCGAGCGTTTTAGGCTTAAGTGTGTAAGCAATTTCTTTAACGGCTTTCTTACCGGTAGCAGTTCCCACGACACGATTGGATGAAGAAGTACCAACAATATCAAAATTGGTAAGCAAAGGTTCTTCAACATTACCAATTTCAATAAGATCCAGATCCCCTTGCCACGAAACCTGTACTCTAAAGGTAAAGGTACGATTCAGCGGAACACGCCTTGGTTCAACTAAGGTGGAGAGTGAAACTTCTGTTTTATTTGACAAAGAATCTTGAGAGGAAAATACTTCAGCATTTCCTTGAAGGATAAAGCAGTAAACAATCAAGAAAGCGACGACAAATATCCTTTTCATCATTCTCATTCCCATAATTTACCATTTCATACTTTTTTTGTTTGGAAAAAGTTCCAGGAAAAGCTATTTAATCGATTTGACAAATAAATTAAACGAAATAAAAAAACCGAAGTTCCCGTGATTTTCTATTAGATGGGGATATTCGGCTCAATCATGCTATGCTTGACAATACGATATGGTATAAATGAAGAAACAGATGGATTGAATTTCTAACTAAACTTTGGCAAATTTATATTTAATACCCTATCCTTTCTCATTACCTCCATTTCCTTTTCCCCTGTCGTTCCCTAAATGTGCTGTCGGGAACCCACCCTTGCAACCACCTCACCTGGATTCCCGCTTAAAAACATGCGGGAATGACAGCATTGTTTATTATAACTATCGATGTAGTTTCCCCTGAGCTTGTCGAGGGACTCAGCACGAGAAAAACCTTTAAATGAAATTTATTCTGAGTAACCGCCCTGATCTCAAATTTGCCAAAGTTTAGTTTCTAAAAAAACTATCTCTCCACCTTAACTTTTTCTTTATCACTACTATTTTCAATATTCTTTAGTTCTGGAATCTGATTGATGTTTTTACCAAGATGAGCAAGTTCCCACTTTACAGAAGAAACCAACTCGTGATCAGGGTATTTCTTCAAAAAAGTAGTATAGGCCTCTCTTGCCTTGGCCGTGTCAGAAATACTATTAGCATAGATAAACCCTATCATAAACTGAGATGGGGCAGCAGATTTACTTTCTGGATATTTCTGAACAACTTTTTTAAATTCGGAAATGGCTTCTGGAAATTTTTGAAGAGCATTGGCATACACCACCCCTGCCCGGTAGAGTGCTTCCGGAGCAAAAGGACTTTTAGAGTAAAGTTTAGCTAACTTTTCGTAACTGGCTGCTGCTTCAACAAATTTCCCCTTTGCTTCAAATTTTTTTCCTTTTTCCATCAAACGTTCATCAGGCATTTTACCACATGCTGCAACCATTGCCAGAATTAGAACGACTGTAAGGGGTGCTCCCAAAACTTTCTTCATTGTGCCATCCTCCTTTAAAAAATAATTATAAACTAAAAAAAATTTAAGAAGTTTTCATAGCAAAATCAAGTGAATTTTCTCTAACTATTACCCTGATACTGTCACCTTTTTTGAAATCTCCTGTCAAAAGGCGATTCGCCAATGGATTGGCAACCAACTTCTGGATTGTTCGTTTAAGAGGCCTGGCACCAAAAGCAGGGTCATATCCGACCTTTGCCAAGAAAAGTCGGGCATCATCGGTAAGCTCTATTTCGATTCCCTGTTTCTCCATTTTTTTCTGGAGCTGTTTAAATTGAAGATCCACAATTTGCTGAATTTCCTTCATTCCTAACGGATGGAACACAATGATCTCATCAATCCGATTTAGAAACTCAGGGCGAAGGGTTTTTTTCAACAATTCTTCGACCTCTTTTTTAATTTCCTCATAGATAGTATCTCTGTTATGTTCGTCAATAATTTTTGAGCGTTCCATAATAAAGGAAGCCCCAATGTTAGAAGTCATAATAATAATTGTGTTTTTAAAATTAACTGTTCTACCCTGATTATCTGTAAGCCGTCCTTCGTCCATAACCTGAAGAAGGATATTAAACACTTCCGGATGAGCTTTTTCAATTTCATCGAGAAGCACAACAGAGTAAGGTCTCCGGCGTACTGCCTCAGTGAGCTGTCCCCCTTCTTCATAACCAACATATCCAGGAGGCGCTCCTATAAGCCGTGAAACAGAATGTCTCTCCATGTACTCCGACATATCAATGCGTATCATTGCATGTTCATCGTCAAAAAGAAACTCTGCCAGGGCTCTGGCCAATTCGGTTTTGCCTACCCCAGTTGTCCCAAGGAATATAAAAGACCCGATAGGACGATTTTCTTCCTGGAGTCCAGCTCTGCCTCTGCGAATTGCATTAGCCACAGCTTCTACTGCTTCATCCTGACCTACAACACGCTGGCGTATCCGCTCTTCCATGTGAACGAGTTTTTCCCGTTCACTTTCCATCATCCTCGTCACTGGAATACCTGTCCATTTAGCAACTACTTCAGCGACATCTTCTTCGTCCACTTCTTCTTTCAACATTTTTCGATCTTTTTGAAGCTCGAGCAGTTTTGCATTAGCTTCTTCCAGCTTTTTTTGTAATTCAGGGTATCGACCGTATTTTAACTCTGCAGCCAGAGAAAGATTCCCTTCTCTTTCTGCTTTACTCATTTCTGTCTTTACCTTTTCTATCTCTTCTTTCAGTGCTCTTATCTGAGAGATTGTTTTCTTTTCCATCTGCCAGTGTGCTCTAAGCTCTTTTGCCTGGTCCTCAAGGTTCGCCAATTCCTCCTGAATTTTCTTTATCCGTTGTTTGGAAGCTGCATCTTTTTCTTTTTTTAGCGCTTCTTTCTCAATCTCGAGCTGCTTGATACGACGCTCTACTTCATCTAATTCCTCAGGCATAGAATCAATTTCAATTCTTAATTTAGAGGCAGCTTCATCAATCAGATCAATGGCTTTATCAGGCAAAAACCTGTCAGTTATGTATCTATGAGAAAGAATTGCAGCTTCCACTAATGCACTGTCCTTGATGCGAACTCCATGATGAACTTCGTATCTTTCTTTGAGTCCTCGAAGAATAGAAATAGTATCCTCCACAGAAGGTTCACCCACAAATACTGGCTGGAATCTTCGTTCAAGAGCTGCATCTTTCTCAATGTGCTTGCGGTACTCGTCCAACGTTGTTGCCCCAATACAGCGCAACTCACCTCTTGCCAGAGCTGGTTTCAACATATTTGATGCATCCACAGCACCCTCTGCTGAACCTGCACCAACCAGAGTATGAAGTTCGTCGATGAAAAGAATAATCTCGCCGTTTGCTTCCTGGATTTCTCTCAGTACAGCTTTCATTCTGTCTTCAAATTCACCTCTGAATTTTGTTCCAGCAACCATGGAACCCATGTCCAGTGCCACGATACGTTTCGTTTTCAGGTTTTCCGGAACATCACCAGCTACAATACGATGAGCTATGCCTTCAGCAATTGCTGTCTTTCCAACACCAGGTTCCCCTATAAGTACGGGATTATTTTTGGTTCTTCTGGAAAGGACCTGGAGAACCCGCCGGATTTCTTCATCTCGGCCTATAACAGGATCAAGCTTTCCCTGACGAGCAAGATCATTCAAATCCCTCCCGTATCGTTTAAGTGCCTGGTATTTTTCTTCCGGATTCTGATCTGTAACTCTCTGTCCTCCTCGAATCTCCTGTAAAACGCGAAGGATGTTTTCTCTTACAACGCCATTTTCTCTGAGTATTTCTCCTGCAGTTGTTTTTGCTTCAGAAAGTGCCAGTAACAGGTGTTCCACACTGACGTACTCATCTTTCAAGCTTTCCGATTCTTTTAGACTTTTTCCCAGAACATCATTTAAATCCTTTGAAAGGTAAATCTGACCTACTCCCCCGCTTACTTTCGGAAACCGTTCCAATTCTTTCTGCAGCCGGTTTTCTATTTTGCCGGGAGGGACATCCAGTTTTTTAAAAACGGAAATTACAAGTCCTTCTCTGTCCATCAGAAGGCTCAGCAAGAGATGTTCAGGTTCTATCTGTTGATGACCGTGTTCATCTGCCAGTCTCTGGGACCTCTGAAGAGCTTCTTGAGTTTTTATAGTAAATTTTTCCGGAGTTATCATAGCGTTATCACCTCTTTAGTGGTACTATTTTTCAAAATCAGCCTCAATTGGAATTTCACGTGGTTTAATCCGTTCGTGTTTGGGAAGAGTAATTGTTAGTACACCGTCTTCCAATTTTGCTTTTATTTTCGCTACATCTATGGCATCATTTACTCGAAAAACTCTGTAGTAATTTCCGTCCTCAATTTCTTTAAGAACATAAGAATCAGAAGGAATTTCCTCACGGGTAACCCGGCCATAAACCAGAAGTTCTCCACCGGCCATTTTTACTTCTGCTCCTCCTTTCTTCACCCCTGGCATGTTAATTCTGGCAACGAAATTATCCTCGGTCTCGTATATGTTTACTAAAGGAGCAACAAGGTTCCCTGCTTCCCATTCTTTTCTAATAGTTTCTTGATCCATACTAACACCCCCTATTTATTTATCATCATCAACAACTTCAAAATCGGCATCTTCAACTTTTTTACCTTTGTCTTTACCCGCATCTTCTGCTTGAGCCTGGGTTCCGGCTGTTTGTGTACCCTGCTGAGAGGCAGTAGTCTTAGCATACATTTTTGATGCTGCTTCCTGCCATATCTGGTTCAAAGCATCAGTAGCTGAACGTAGCTCTTCTATATTAGACCCTTTCATAGCTTCTTTAACACGACCTACCGCTGCTTCAATTTTACTTTTGGTTTCTCCATCAATTTTGTCGCCGTACTCTTTTAAATTCTTTTCGGTCTGATAAACAAGTTGATCAGCCGAATTCTTCAAATCTACTTCTTCACGGCGTCTTTTATCTTCTGCTGCATGAGCCTTAGCATCATTAACCATTTTTTCAATTTCTTCCTTTGTCAAACCACTGGAAGCTTCTATTCGAATGGACTGTTCCTTTCCTGTAGCCTTGTCTTTGGCAGAAACATTTAGTATGCCATTGGCATCTATGTCAAAAGTCACCTCGATTTGAGGAACCCCTCTTGGGGCAGGTGGAATCCCATCGAGGTGGAACCGACCGATAGTCTTATTATCTACTGCCATTTCTCTTTCTCCTTGAAGCACATGAATTTCAACTGTTGTTTGATTATCGGCAGCAGTAGAGAAAATTTCACTCTTTCGTGTCGGTATTGTTGTATTCTTCTCAATAAGTTTTGTGAAGACTCCACCAAGAGTTTCTATTCCAAGAGAAAGTGGTGTCACATCCAATAGCAAAACATCTTTTACGTCTCCACCTAAAACACCACCCTGAATTGCAGCACCTATTGCTACTACCTCATCAGGATTAACACCTTTGTGGGGTTCTTTACCAAATATTTCTTTGACCAAAGCCTGCACTCTTGGAACACGAGTCATACCACCAACCAAAACTACTTCATTTATATCCGAGGCTGTAAGTCCTGCGTCTTTCAAAGCAATGTGACATGGTTCAATGGTTCGTGCAAAAAGATCATCACAGAGCTGTTCAAACTTTGCCCTGGTCAGCGTCATATTTAGATGCTTTGGACCAGCGTCGGTAGCTGTAATGAACGGTAAATTTATTTCAGTCTGAGTTGTTGTAGAAAGTTCCATTTTTGCTTTTTCGGCAGCTTCCTTTAATCTCTGAAGCGCCATAGGATCTTTAGAAAGATCAACTCCCTCAGCTTTTTTGAATTCCTTTACCAGCCAATCAATAATCCGTTGATCAAAATCATCTCCTCCAAGATGAGTATCACCGTTGGTAGATTTTACTTCAAAAACTCCGTCACCTAACTCAAGAATAGAAATATCAAAAGTTCCACCACCCAGGTCGTACACAGCAATTTTTTCATTTTTCTTTTTATCCAATCCGTAAGCCAGAGAAGCTGCTGTAGGCTCGTTGATAATTCGTTTTACTTCAAGACCAGCAATAAGCCCGGCCTCTTTAGTTGCCTGTCGTTGACTGTCATTAAAATACGCTGGTACAGTAATGACCGCTTCAGTAACCTTTTGTCCTAAATAATCTTCGGCTGTTTGTTTCATTTTCTGGAGAATCATAGCCGAGATTTCAGGGGGAGAATACTCCTTGTCTTTGATTTTAACTCTGGCTACATTGTTTCTTCCGCGGACCACTTTGTAGGGAACTTCATTGATCTCTCGCTCTACTTCATCGTACATTCGCCCCATGAATCGCTTAATGGAAAAAACCGTATTTTCAGGGTTAGTAACTGCCTGTCTTTTCGCAGGTGCTCCTACCAATCTTTCACCGGTTTTAGTAAAAGCAACCATAGATGGTGTTGTTCGAGCCCCTTCTGCATTGGGAATGACCACAGGCTCTCCTCCTTCCAAAACTGCTACACAGGAATTAGTCGTTCCCAAATCGATTCCAATAATTTTTCCCATGATTTGTCACCTCCATTTTATTTAATTAATCTTTTTTCAGAGAGTTATTCTTTTTGTCAGCTTTTCTCTTTTGAGAATCTTTCTTATGACCATCATCTTTTTTAACAGTTTCTTTTGTGCTTTCTTTTTTCTTGTAATCAGTCTCATAAAACCCCGAACCTTTGAAAATAAGCCCTGCTCCACTACTGATTAATCTTTTAACAGGTCCTTTACAGACAGGACACTCCTTCAGCGGCTCATCTGTAATTGATTGGAACGCTTCAAAAACATGACCACATTTCTGGCACTGATATTCATACGTTGGCATATATCTTTCCTTTCATTAAGTATAATGGCCCATAAACTCTTTTTCTTCTTCAGAGGGATTCTCAGGAATTTTTACCCGCACTTTCACATATTGATCACCTCGTCTACCATTTTGCTCAACACCCATTCCGGCCAGCCTAAAAACTGAACCATCCGTTGTCCCGGGTGGAATTTTGAGTTGAACCTTTTTCCCGGTAGCGGTTTTTACTCTCACGGTAGCTCCATTAACGGCCTGCTTGGGAGTTAGAACCACTTCACATTCAATATCGTTTCCTTTTCGCTTAAAAAAGTGGTGAGGCTGTACCCGGACTGTTATCAGCATATCGCCAGCCGGCCCACCTGCAATACCAGGTTCACCCTGCCCTTTCAAGCGAATTTGTTTCCCATCCGTTATACCTGCTGGTATTTTTACAGAATAGGTCTGTTTAGCCCTAACACGACCTGTACCATGACATCTGTCACATGGATTGGTAATAATCTGTCCTCTCCCATAACATCTGGGACAGGGCCGACTCACAGCAAATCCTCCCTGCGAAATGGTTATCATACCTGTTCCCCCGCACTCAGGACAGGTTTGTACCTTAGACCCGGGCTTAGCACCACCACCACTGCAGACAGGACAAACCTTTTCTTTTTCAACGGAAAAAGTTGCTTTTCCACCTGATATACTTAGTTCAAAAGGAATAGAAACCTCTATATAAAGATCCTTCCCCTTTTGGGGCCCATGTCGTTTCTGGCGAAACCTTTCACCCATATCAAAAAACTGTGAAAAGATATCTCCTAAACCACCGAAAAGATCAAATCCTCCAAACGAAAATCCTTTCTGACCAGATCTATGCCATGCTTTTCCAAATTCTCCAAAATCAAAATTCCCAAAATCAAATCCCTGTCCACCGCTAAACCCAAATTTTCTCATCTGGTCGTACTTCTGTCTTTTCTGAGGATCGCTTAAAACTTCATAAGCTTCGGAGATATCTTTAAATTTTTCTTCGGCCTGTTTATTTCCCGGGTTTGCATCAGGGTGATATTGTTTGGCCAGTCGGCGATAAGCACTTTTTATTTCATCTTGATTAGCGTCTTCATTCACTCCGAGAATTTTATAATAATCCTTGGCCCCCATTCTCAAACATCACCCACCTTTTTTAATTTTCCTACTTTCACTCGGCTAGGTCGCAGAAGCTTTCCCCCAAAACGATAGCCTTTCTGCCATTCTTCCAATACCAAATCTTCTTGCTCTGGATTTACTTCTTCAACTCCAATCGCTTCGTGAAAACTCGGATCAAATTTTTCTCCAACAGCACTAACCTTTTCTAACCCTTCGTCAGTAAGAATCTTAATCAAATTCTGGTAAATTAACTCAACAGCATCACAATTGCATTCACCCTGTTTTTGATAATGCCCCACCATCCGTTCAAGATCATCCAGAACAGGAAGTAATTTTAAAACAAGCTCTCCCTTAGCTGTTGAAAAAAGCTCCTCACGTTCCTTATCAACTCGCTTTTTATAATTACTGAACTCTGATTGTAAGCGTTGAAGATGATCAAGGTATTCCTCTGCAAGAGCTTTATAATCAACATCTCCCTCGCTTTGATCGAGTTCTTCTTCCCTGTCATTCTTCTTCTTTTCATATGAAACAGGGATTTCTATTTCTTTTTCTTGAGCTATTTTCTTGTTCTCCTGCATAATCTAAGTTTTTATTTATCCTTAGTTACAGTTTCAATTAGATATTAAGAAGGGTCTGGATGGATCGACCCTTTCACATCAAAATCTCTCGATCCCCCAGACCCTCCAGACAGCATCATCTTATTACACCTTAGCTTACAGTAATGGCAATTTCTTTAGGTTTAGCCTCTTCTACTTTTGGAAGAGTAATAGTTAAAATACCATCTTTGTAATTAGCTTTTACTTTATCAGCCTGCACTGCAGCAGGAAGACTAAACGACCTCTGGAAGGATCCGTAAGATCTTTCGACCCGATGGAAGTTTTTATCTTTCTCTTCTTTTTCTTGTTTCTTTTCCCCTTTCAGTGTTAAGACATTATCCTGAAGGGAAATTTTAACATCGTCCTTTTTAATTCCTGGAATTTCAGCCACGACTTTAATTTCATCTTCTGTTTCAAAAATATCAACCACAGGAATCCATGGGTAGTTATCTCCTTCCATCTTCTCAGGAGCTCTTGTAAAGTACTCATTAAAAAGTCGATTCATCTCATCTTGAATAGTAAGTAGGTCTTTAAACGGGGTCCATCTGATCAGACTCATCTCAAACACCTCCTTTTAGAGTTTTTTGGAATCAATCTTTTATCGATTCCGCCCAGTGTAAAGCAACTTGTATGCCAAACTCATTTTTATCTACATAGTTCATTGTTATTTCTTACTTTAAACCTGAAAATTGCTTATCGGCCTACCCTTGCCATATTGGCATTACAGCTGCCACAATCTCCTTGTCAGTCTGTCAGGATGGCATTTGCTACTGGGGGGATAAAAAATTAAGAAAAAATGTAGGCCTGCTTTTCAGTTCAGAAAGATTGAATTTCGAAATAGTTATAATCACAAAACTCTGTGGATTCTAACACATGATCAGGAATTACACCGATTAATGGTATTGCTGGAAACTCAGCTTTCAATCTAACAAGGTCTACTGGTGATGTTTCTAAATATCCATTGATATAGACAACAATACAGTTAACAAGATAACCACCAATAAGAAAAACAGCTTGATCAATTGTCTTAGCATGAAGAATAGAATAATTACGTTTGAGTTTAGATCCTATTCTTTCGGATATTGCTGAAACACCAAGAATCATGCAGGATTTTTTTTGAAACTCTTTCAAAACAAAAATCCAATCTTGAAACCTTGATTCTTTAAATCTTTCCCAGAGTACAGAAACATAACTCTCTCTTTGGAGAAAAACATCCCCTTATGTGAAGGATTTATCTCTTCAACAGAGAATCAAGGTTGAAACAACTCGTGTATCCTGCAGCTTCTCAAATGATGTCTGGCATGATGTATTGGCAGGATTTTGCGTAAAAATCTTGAAAGAATAATAATAAATAAAAGAGAATTTGTCAAGAAGTTTTTGGTACGTTTTTTTGATTTATATTATATAAATTGACTCACGAAAAAAGTAAGTTTCAGAAAACTTAAATTACTCTGGCGTCCAGCAAATTGATTATTCTGCAGGTTAATCTGAATTGCGGCACTTCGGTGCTGCTTTAAAGAGGGTAACGGCTATCGCAATTTAGAAAATATCTATATTCTCCATAGGAAAAGTACAAATAGTGATTGAGTGGTGGTTTCTAAACTAAAAAATTTTACTTCCGTCCGAAACAGAACAGTAAGAGCATATAAACTCGGTGGCGACTAATTACTGAAAATCTATTTTCTTACTAACCTGTAAATTTTAACTTGAGAATTAAGTATATCAATAAAAACAAAATCATTTCCTATCCGCTGGATGAATCTGTGCATGAAAAGTTCTGTTTTTGTTTTCTTTTTCGCAAAAGGAAGTTTTTCTAAAAGGTTACCATATTTATCAAGAATCAGCAAAGACCCAAAAAGATGGGGTGAATAGCAATAAAGTTTACCATTTGCTACACTAGCACCAGCTAACCACGATCTTACCATCTCTCTATAATTTTTAAAAGTCCCTACCCCTTTTAAATTGTCTTTGTATATCTTCCTTACCTTTTTTATTTTGACCCTTATTGTACGATTTAAATTGCCATCTTTATCATAAACTTGGATTATTGGTAAATAAGTATAAAACACATAAAGACTATCCTTGTTAAAACTTAAAGACACATTTTGATATAATCTTTTCCCATAAGTTAGTTTGTTAATCCTGGAATCAAAAAATTTGCCAAAGAATTTACATATGTTTCCCTTTGTGTCATACATTGTGAAAAGAGATTGGTTAACTTCACTGTATGAGGCTGTATAAATAAAACCATTATTAAATACTATATCTATAACCGGTAGAGATGTCTTAATATCTTTTAAATATTTCCCTACTACAGAAAAACACGAAATGCGGTTATTTCCTTGATCCCCACAATATATATTACCATTTGTTTCTCCAGCAGCAATAGTGATTTTAGCATAACTTCC
>CAYYPT010000066.1:0-13250 GCA_964473625.1 uncultured bacterium
TCCACTCATCAGTTATTTCATTCTTTAATTCTTCAAGTTTCTTTTTCAGTTCTATCCACTCTCTGCTGTACTGAGAAACATCTTCTCCCTTAGCCTGAGCAGATTTCATTTTTCCCCGAACGTCCTGAATTAAATTTTTGATTTCCTCCTGACGAAGAGTTAACACACAGTCCAGTCCAAGTTGGGGTATGTCTGCATTTTCGTCAATTTTTTCTGCAAGAAGCTTTGTCAGGTATTGAAGTACAGGGGGATCATCACTGTGTCGGTCCATGAGCTGGTTTGAATTTGGTATGCTCCCGCTGAGAAAACCTTTGTACAATTCTTCAATAAGAATGCGGCTTTCTCTCTTCTGGAAGTGTTTTTGTTCCAGGTGGCTGAAAATAGGTTTGCTCCATTTTTCTCCATATTCGAGCAGAAGTTTGATAATGCCTTCTTCTGCCTGTTCTCTTGCTGAACCGATTCTTTCTTCTATTCCGTTATGGAGTGTTCCGCTTTTTTTTCTTCTACTAATCTGGTGGATAAGAAAACTTTCCTCGACTCCCAGCTTTTCTGAGACTTCTTTGATTGTAAAATTTCTTTCCAGAGGATCACGGATCTTTTCTACGGTGTTCAAAATAATTCTTGCCGCTTCTGCTCTCTCTGCTGGAGTTTTCAATTTTCCTCTCTTTTTCCACTGGTTCAGACGAAAGTCAATAAACGTCTCAGCCGACTTTAACAGTTCTTCCATTGCTTCTCTTCCGTTACTCCTGAGAAAGGTGTCCGGGTCTGAACCCGCTGGCAGTGGCACAACACTCACATTCAGACCTGCACCCATGAGAATGTCAACACCTCTCAGGGCTGCACTGAGTCCTGCAGAATCTCCGTCAAACACAAGGATTACATTTCTCGTGTAACGGGATAAAAGCCTTGCCTGCTCTTCAGTCAGAGCTGTTCCTGAGCTTGCTACTGCGTAGTTAAAACCGCTTTCATGAAAACGCATCACATCAGTATATCCTTCTACAAGAAGAGCCAGATCCTTCTGCCGCATGCCTGTTTTTGACTGAAAGAGTCCGTAGAGAATTCGACTCTTCTGATAAATAAGTGTTTCTGGCGAGTTGAGGTATTTGGGAGAGTTATTTTTTTCTTCTATAACCCTTCCTCCAAATCCTACAACCCGGCCTGAAGGGTTTAGGATGGGGAACATAATTCTGTCTCGAAACCGATCGTAGTATCCTGTTCCGTCTTTTCTTTTGACAACAAGTCCTGCTTTTGCGAGCATCTCCGGTCGGATTGAACTTTCTTTAGCTTTTTTTAAAAGCCCATCCCATAGGTCTGGAGCATATCCTATCTGAAAATCTTTTATAATTTCCCGGCCAAATTTTCTTTTTGAAATATAGGCCAGTGCTTTTTCCCCCCCTTCAGTGTTGAAGAGACAGTTCTGAAAGAATTTTGCCGCAAACTGATTGGCATGGTAGAGACCTTCGGTTTCGCGGATCTTTTGGCTGTCTCTTTCATAAGCTGGTAAGGGGATTCCTGCTCTTTCTGCTAAGGAGCGGAGAGCTTCCGGGAAACTCACATTTTCCATTTTCATTACAAATGTGAAGACGTTTCCACCGGCTCCGCATCCAAAACAGTGATAGAAACCTCTTACAGGATCGACACTGAAAGATGGAGTTTTCTCTGTGTGGAAAGGACAGAGTCCAATGAAAGATTTTCCTTGTTTCTTCAGTGTTACGTACTGAGAAATTACTTCCACAATATCTATTGCTTCGCGAATTTCTTCAATTTTTTCCTGAGGGATTCTCATTTCAACTCCACAATGGTAACACCAGTGTCACCTTCATTCCAATTACCAAAGCGTTGAGTTTTTACAAGAGGATGATTCTTCAGATATTTTCCAATTTCTCTCCGCAGGACACCTGTTCCCTTACCATGTATAATTCTTATCTGATTGAATCCAGCCACAGCAGCGTCTCCAAGATATTTATCCACTGTTTCGATAGCTTCGTCTGCTGTCATTCCTCGAATATCGATTTCATCGCTTATTTCCCTGTTCAATTTGTAGCTTGTTACTCCTGAGTGGAATTTTCTTTCCTCAGTAGAGTCTGCTGGGCGCAGTTCCGCGATTGGAATTCTCAGCTTAATGCCATTTTGCTCGACAAGAACTCTTCCTGTTCTGTCAGGATCTGAGATAATTTTTCCTCTGCCTTCGTGTTTTTCCCATACAACCCAGTCACCTTTAGCAAGCGGAACCAATTCTCTGGTTTCCTCTTTTCTGGAAAGAATTTTTATTTTTTCCTTCTGGGTCTTAATTTCTTTTCTTACTTTTCGCACAATTTCCGGAGCAGCTTTACTTTCTTTGATTTCACGAACTGCTCTTTCCACCAGGGCATTGGCACTTTTTAGGACTTCCTCTGCTTCATCAAGTATTTTTTGTTTTCTTTCCCTGCTCTCTTTTTCTATGGTCTCAATCTGTTTCTGATATAGCTTGACCAACCCTGAAAGTCTGCTTTCTTTAATTTCAGCCTCTGATAGAAGGGAATGGCTTCGCTGAAGCTCTTCTTCTAAATGAAGTATTAAGCGATCCAGCTTGCCCCGTTCTTTTCCTACAAGAACTCTGGCTTCACTCACAATTTCTTTTGGAATGCCCAGCCTTTCGGCTATTTCAAATGCATAAGAAGAACCAGGTATCCCCATCTGGAACCTATATGTTGGCCTCAGTGTTTTTTGGTCAAAAACCATTGATCCGTTTTCAACCCCGGGTTCTTCATGAGCAAAGATTTTTAACGTGCCAATGTGTGTTGTGGCAATAGTGATGCATTTCCTTTTTGTTAAAGTCCGCAAAAAAATATCCGAAAGAGCTGCTCCTTCAGCAGGATCAGTGGAAGAACCGATTTCATCCAGAAGAACCAGGCTTCCTTTATCTGCTTTTTCTAAAATAGTCTTAATATTCTCCATGTGAGAAGAGAAAGTGGAAAGGTCCTGTTCAATGGACTGACGGTCTCCGATATCAGCAAAGATCTGTGGGAAAATGGGGATGGTGGTTCCTTCCTCTGCTGGTACGTGGAGTCCGCATTGGTGCATTAGCGAAAGAAGACCCACTGTCTTCAGAGCAACGGTTTTCCCTCCTGCATTTGGTCCTGTGATGATAAGAGTTTTTGTGTCTCCACCGATACGGAGTGAAAGGGGGACAACTTCTTCCTTTTTTTCTCTCATGAGAAGAAGAGGATGCCGTGCCTGTTTGAGTTCGAGAACTCCGTTTTCCCCTATGACCGCAGGATTTCCGTCCACTTTGAGTGAGAATTTAGCCCGTGCTGTTATGCTGTCTATTTCGCCGAGAAGCTCAAAATCTTCTTCTATGATAGAATGGTTATCCCGCACATAGTGTGTCAGCTTCTTTAAAATCTTTTCTATCTCGTGCCGTTCCTGAATTTTAAGATAGCGTATTCTGTTGTTCATTTCCAGAACTTCAAGTGGTTCTACAAAAACAGTTGATCCGCTTGCTGATTGATCTACCACAACTCCTTTAAGACGGCCCCTGTGATTTTCCTTCATGGGAATAACAAGTCGCCTATCCCGCAAGACTAATGTATCTTCCTGAGCGTATTTTTCTTTTACCATTTTCTTGAGAATTGATTCTAATTTCTTCCTTACCTGAGCGGCTGTTCTGTTAATTTCTCCTCGCAGTTTGTAAAGAGCTGGTGAAGCGTTATCTTTAACTTCGGCACTAAGGTCTATTATTTTGTTAATTTCTTTCTCAAGCTCAGGAAGAGGAACCAACTCCCTGGTTTTTTTCTCAAGCAGAGGATACTTATGAGCACGGTCAAGAAGATAGCTTTTTACTTTTCTTGCAATACTCAAAAAATGGTTCAGAGCAAGAAAATCTTCCGGTCTGAGAAATGAACCTTCTATTTCTGCTCTCTTCAACAGGGGTCTGAGATCAGCAAATTCATCCAGAGGAAAGGGATCATCGTATCGTAAAATGTCCCTCATCTCTGTTACTCTTTTTAACTCTTTCTCCAGAAGTACAGGGTCAGTAATAGGAGAAAGATTTTCTATTTTCTCTTTGCCAGGGTTTGAGAGTGCTTGTTCGGATACTTTTGATATTATTGTATCAAATTCCAGAGCATGAAAAAGAAAATTGTTATTATTTCTTGACACGGTTTTCTAACTCTTTATGAAGAGATTCGAGATGCTTTGAGAAAACTTTATCCACTATCTGTTTGGATGTATTGGGGAGACCTTCTTTGATTTCGTCGTAAAAATCCTTTGTTTGAGGTATGGTTTTTTTGAGAAAGTTAAAAACTGTGGGAGCAATCGAACGAACAGGTCTGAAAAGAAAAGAGTTGTTTTCTTCTCTCCTTATTTCTGGAGAAGAAGGGATAAATGAAATTAACAGCGCCAGCAGGCTGGCTACAAGTGCTCCTTTGAAAAGTCCGAAAACCATACCCCCGCTTCTGTCTATCCAGCCGAGAAAAGACCATCTTATTACGTGGCGAATAAGGCCTGCCAGCCAGTGACATAAAAGAGAAATTACGAGAAAAATCAGGAAAAAACTCACTGTTGAGGTAAACAGAGAAGGTAGTGAAACCAGCCTATTAATCCATACGGCTACAATATTCATCTCCCTGAGAGCGATTACATAAGCTGCCAGAAGACCCAGTAATGTAAATACCTCCATGATAATTCCCCTGAAAAACCCTTTCAGACAGAAGAAACCCAGAATTACAAGGATAGTTATGTCAATAACATTCATACACGGACACCAGAGTAAATCATAAAATACTTTTCAAATTTAAGCCTCAGAATAACAAAAGTCAAGTAGGGAAGCGGAAGAACAAGACTGTGTTGGTTTTTGTAACGTATTAATTGAGTTTTTACTGTTATGTCTTCTGCTTTTTTTTCTTTGCTGCAGGAAAGAGTATGTTATTGAGGATAAGACGGTAGCCTGGAGAGTTTTTGTGAAGAGCAAGGTCGGTTGGAGGATCGCCTACCAGGTGCTGGTAATCCTCTGGATCGTGACCACCCAGAAAAGTAAATGTTCCTTTCCCCACATTTCCATGAATGTATTTCACTTCATCTGTTCCTTCTTTTTCAGCTAAAATAACCACGGATTTTTTGATAAATCTTTTGTGAAATCCCGTTGTTTGTCCCATAAAATTATGAATCACTGAAACATGATCCTGAGTAAGCATTGTTGGAACAGGATCGTACTTGGCCGAAAATTCAAACAGAGTAAAATAATCATCCTGGGGATTTCTCATAGACAATCGGTCTTGCGGAGTAGTATCAATGTCTGAAAATTCATAGATTAAAGGATCTGTAAAAAGTTTGAAGTTCTGGAAAGCGATGCAATTATTGTAATTCAACTTTTTTGCATAATCTGGATCGATTGTATCACCGTCAAAAACCTCATCACAGATATCTGTATTCTCTGCAGCAAGCGCAATGTCAAAGGAATCTGTTGCAGAACACATGGCAAAAAGAAAGCCTCCGCGGATAACGTATTCTTTAATCTTTTTAGCTACTGCCAGTTTCAGCTTAGAAACTTTTTTGTATCCCAATCGTTTTGCTTCTGTTTCGTAGAGACGTTGCTGCTGGATATACCATGCTGCATTATGATAGCTTGCATAGAACTTTCCGTACTGGCCGGTAAAATCCTCGTGGTGAAGGTGAAGCCAGTCGTATTGGTCAAGTTCGCCGTGAAGTACCTCTTCATCCCAAACTGTTTTGTAGGGAATCCCGGCATAGGTAAGAGCAAGAGTAACGGCATCGTCCCAAGGTCTTTTGTTTGGAGGAGTGTAAACTGCGATACTCGGTGCCTTTTCTAACAGGACAACATCCATGTTGTTGTCTTTAATAGTACTGTAAACCTCAGCCACAGCCGGGCCATTTAAAAGTTCAAATTTCACTCCCCGAATTCTGCACTGGAGTGCCACTGCTTCATCGTATCTTATCATGAATGATCCCCCACGATAGTTCAGTAACCACTCTACATTGATTCCCCGTTCCAGAGTCCAGTAGGCCACACCGTATGCCTTAAGATGATCTGTCTGGGTGAGGTCCATGGGGATAAGAATATTCTGGCTTAACGCAGCGGAAAATCCCAGAAGAAGGGTCCAGAGATAAATTTTTAATCTCATTTTCATTGGTTGACTTCTTTTTTAAGTCGATTGATTCTTTTACGGACATCATCAGCCAGAAAACTCTGGGGATATAAAGTTAAAAGATTTTCGTAGGTCTTCACAGCCTCTTTTTTATTGCCTGTTTTTTCACAAATCCATCCAGTGCGCTCCAGTGCTCGATCAGCTAAAAGACTTTCCGGAAAATGTTTAAAGAGAGTCTCAAAAGCTGCTTTACTCTGATTAAACTTGCCCAGCTTGATTTCTATTTCCCCCTTCTTAAAGAGTGCATGAGCAGTAATAGGATCATCTGGCCATTTCGTTATAAGACTGTCTATAACCCTTAGAGCCATGTCATATTTTCGCTGTCTCTCCCAGAACTCTCCTCTGGCAAGAAAAGTAAGTGGTTTGGGAGATTTTTTATAGTATTCTTCAACAAAAAGCCTGAGCTCTAAACCGTTGTTCATAAGAGGCTCCTGTACTGCATCAGGCTCTAACTGTTCAGTGGAAAACTTCCTGAGAAGAGCCACGACTTCCTCAAAATCTCCTCTTAAATAAGCTACATCGGATAACTGTACAAGAGCTTTCACCCATGTTTTCCCCTTTCTCTTTTTAGTTTTTTCTAACAGCTTTCTGAAGGTTTCTTCAGCCTTACCCAGATTCCCGAAAGCAATAAAACAGTTTCCAAGTTCCAGTCGAGCATCTTCACTATATTTGGACGAAGGAAATTTTTTTATCAGTGTTCTGAATGTTTCTATTGCCCCAGAAAGATCAAAAATTTTATTTTCCAGAATCAGTCCTTTTAGATAAAGAGATTGACTGGCCAGTTGGCTTCTACTGAATTTAGTAAAAACCTGGTGGTAGGTTTCTGCTGCCTGTCTAAATTTATTTTGAGCCTCATAACATCTGGCAAGACCGAAGAGTACTCTATCGATCTGTGAGAAATCAGGGTAAAACCTGAGAATTTCCCGATACGCTTTTTCTGCCTCCTCTGGTGCACCGGCTCTGAAAGTTTCTTCTCCGAACCTAAAAAGTGTTTCACCCTGTTTCTTCTTCTCGGTTAACTTTTCCAGTTCTTCTGCTGCTTTGAACCCTTCTTTGTAGCGGCCTGCTCTAAGATAAATACTTACCAGAATTTTTCTGAGACCGGCATCTTTGGGTCTGGAAGCAATAGCCTCCTTTATTTTATGTATAATTTTCTTAATAACTCGATCTGCCCTGGGGTATGTCAGCAACATATTCTCTATCAGAGTAAAATGATGCGGGTGTATTTTCAGATAATCAAGGAGCTCATCGGTAGCTTTTCCGTATTCCATTCTCAGTCCGTAAAGATTGGCAAGATCAAAAGTAAACAGATCGTTCTTATTGAGTCGCCTACGGCCGAGGAGGTAAACATTGATTGCTTTATCTAACAGTCTTTCCTGTATCATAGCATTAGCAACTGCCCGGTAGACTGAACTCTGTTTAGGCCACTGGTCCAGTATATTCATCCACTCTTTTACTGCCTCTTCGTGCCGGCCCATTTTGTATATTACCTGAGCGTAAGCAATGTCAAGACTGAGATTGTTGGGATAAACCATTCTCTGTTTCTCGACGAGTTCCAGAGCTTTCTGGTAGGAACGAGTACGGAGGTAAAGATTCTTGAGGCGGTTGAAAACAACAATGTTGCCGGGCATCTTACTGTATAATGTTTCGTAGATGTTCTGGGCTTCTTTCCACTGACCTGAGTTTTCGAGCTCTTGAGCGAGTCTAAGTTTTTGATTTGTGCTTTGTGTTTTCCCTTTTATAGGAAAGAGAATTACGGAATACATTACACACAGCAAGAAGAAATATTTACCGATTATTTTCTTCATAGTTACCCTGTTTACCAAAGTTTAATTATAAACTAAAAGATTCTTTTTAGAAAATCAATAAGAAAGGATGAAATCTATTTTACGCATTTCACGAAGCACACGAACCACCTGCACCCGCACAGGTTCTCCCAATGTATAAATTCTATTCCTCTCTTTCCCAACGAGACGATAATTTTTCTCATCATATATGTAGTAGTCATCCTTAAGATCACTTATGTGCACCAGCCCTTCAACAAGATACTCCGGGATTTCTACAAAAATTCCAAAAGAAGTAACACCTGAAATGACGCCATCGAACTCATCTCCAACTCGATCCTCCATAAACTCCACCTGTTTTGCTCTGATTGACTCGCGTTCGGCTTCCTGTGCCTTTATCTCCTGCTCAGTAGAAATTTCGCATATCTTAGACAAACTGGCAACTAATTGAGGATGTTCTGGTTCGTTTTTACTATAAGCTTTCATCAGTCTGTGAACAGTAAGATCAGGGTATCGTCTAATAGGAGAAGTAAAGTGAGTATAGTTCCTGAACGCCAGCCCAAAATGGCCAGTGTTTCTTGTGGAATAGATAGCTTTCATCATTGTTCTTAAAGCTATGTCTTCTATAATAATTTCGTGTTTTGTTCCAGTAACTTCTTGAAGTAGTAGTTGAAATTTCTTGGGTGTAATTTTCTTTCCAGGATTGAATTGATACCCAAGCGCTCTGACAAATCTTACAAATTCTTCTAACTTTTCTCCTCTCGGTTTTTCATGAACCCGATAGACAAAAGGGAATTTATGACCTGTTTTCTGTCTGAGATGGTGGATATGTTCAGCTACTGTCTGGTTGGCTAAAAGCATAAACGCTTCTATGAGTTTGTGACTTTCTGTTCTTTCTTTTATTTTGAGATCAACAGGTTGTCCTTTCTCGTCCAGAATCACTTCTGCTTCTGGAGCATCAAAATCGATTCTTCCTATTTCATGCCATCGCTCATTTAGTTTGCGGCTCAACTTCACCATGTCAAGAATTGTTTTTTTTAAATCCCTATTCTCTGATTTATCCTTTTCTTTCTTAATTTTGGTCTTAGATTCATCTATTATTTTTTGGACCTGTTTATATGTCAAACGATACTTGCTTCTTATAATAGATTCGCAGATTGTGTAGTCTTCCAGAATTCCTTCAGGTGTCAACTTCATCAAAACGCTGTACGTAAGGCGGTCCACATCTGGTTTTAAACTACAAAGGTTGTTTGAGAGCTCTTCCGGAAGCATGGGAATCACTCGATCTACAAGATAGACACTTGTACCTCTTCTTAAAGCTTCTCTATCAAGTGCTGAGGCTGGTGGTACAAATTTACTTACATCGGCAATGTGAACTCCGAGTAAAAAAGAACCGTCTTCCACATGTTCAAGAGATACCGCATCGTCAAAATCTTTAGCTTCTTCCGGGTCAATTGTGAATATCAGCTTATTTCTCAGATCAAGTCGGTCTTTGGTAAAAGAAGATGGTATCTCTTGTGGAAGCTTTTTCACCTCTTCTTCTACAGTCTTTGGAAAAGTGAGTGGGAGATCAAATCCATGAGCAACCGAAAGTATATCCACTCCCTTTTCGTGAGGATAGCCAAGAACTTCCACTACTCTACCTTCCGGCATTCTTCGTGAATCCCCCCATGATGTGATTTCTACAACTACTTTTTGACCGGATAGCGCTTTTCCCCTGTTCTTTTCATGGACCAGAACATCACGTGTAATTTTGAGTTCATCAGGAATGACATAGTTGTAGGTCTTTGCTTCCTGAAAAATCCCGACAATTTTTTTGTGCCCTCGTTCAAGAATCTCCACTACCTTACCTTCAGGAAGTTTACCAACCGGTTGTGCCCAGAGAAGTACTTTTACCTTATCGTGATGAAGAGCAGTATTCATATTTCTTTGACTTACAAAAACATCTTCTCCACCATCGTCTCGAATGACAAATCCATAGCCCTGAGTTTTAACATGAAGAATGCCTGTTACAATAGTTGGTTTTTGAGATTTCCCGTATCTGTTCCCCTTGTGCCTGAGAATTTTCTTTTCTTCTGCTAATTGCCGTACTATTCTCTTAAATCCTTGATAATCCTGATTGGCTATGTTAAGATGCTTTGCCAGTTCCCTGCTCCTGTAAATTTGATCAGGGTGTATTTCAAGAAAGTGTAAAAGTTTTTCTTCAATCTGTTTGTATTTTTTTGCCTTCATTCCGCAGGTTACCTTTTTGTCAAATCGGTTCCTTATCCGTTAATTTGGAGTAAACATATTATTGTTTTCAAAAATATAGTTTACCTATTTTCCCTCTAAAAAGCAATAAAAATTACCATAAAATATTTGCTTCCAAATCAATGATTTGGTATATTCAAAAAGATCCAGACAAGTTTTTAAGGAGGAAGAAAATGAGCATAAAATTAGTTTCTACTGCTATGAGCGTCTTCCTGTTGTGGGGTTTTCTACTAAAAGCTTCGGCTAAAGAAGAGAAAGGAAAAATATTTCCCTACCCATACCAGGAAAAGACTTTAAAAAATGGTCTCAGGGTAATTATAATCCCTATGAAGAGTCCAGGGTTGGTTTCTTATTACACGATTGTACGGACTGGCAGCCGCGATGAATATGAGCCAGGCCATTCAGGATTTGCTCACTTTTTTGAACACATGATGTTCCGGGGAACAAAAAAATATCCCGGTCCGCTTTATGATAAGCTGATTACAGAAATGGGTGCTGACGCCAATGCTTATACTTCAAATGATCTTACTTGCTTCCATCTAAATTTTACATCTGGAGATTTGGAAAAGGTAATGGAACTGGAAAGCGACCGTTTTCAGCACCTTTGCTATACTGAACAGGCTTTCAAAACCGAGGCAGGTGCTGTGCACGGTGAATATTTGAAAGACCTGTCAAGCCCTTTTTTTACGCTTGAAGAAAAACTGATGGATACTGCTTTTAGAAAACATACCTATAAACATACAACGATGGGTTTTAAAAAAGACATCGAAGCAATGCCAGCAATGTACGAATATAGTAAATCATTTTTTCGGCGGTACTACCGACCGGAGAATGTTGTTCTTCTAATAGTCGGCGACGTTGATCCTCTCTCTACATTTAATCTTGTTAAAAAATACTACGGTAAGTGGGAAAAAGGATACGTTCCTCCCAAAATTCCTGTGGAACCAGAACAAAATGGGGAACGTAGAGCAGAGGTGAAATTCAATGGAAGAACTCTCCCAATTCTTGCAATTGCCTACAAGTCTCCTGCTTTTGATCCAGAAAACATTGAGATGGGAGCCTGCTATCTCATGGGTGATCTGATTTTTGGAGAAACCAGTGATCTGTATAAAAAACTGGTTCTGGATGAACAGCGTGTTCAGTTTATATCAGCAGACTTTTCTGCCAGCAGAGATCCCGGTCTATTTATTATTTACACAATGATAAAAAAAGAGGATGATATCCAGTCAGTAGAAAAAGAGATATATAGTGCCATCAAGTATTTTCAAACACATAAAGTAGGAAAAACGAAGCTGGAAGACATCAAAAGTAATTTCAGATACAGTTTTCTAATGGGCCTTGATACTCCTGATCGTGTCGCAGATAATGTTGCTCGTATAATTGCCATGACAGGTGATATCAAAGCTGTTGATCAACTATACCGTAATCTTGAAAAGGTTACACCAGAAAATATCCTTGATGCAGCAAATAAGTTCCTTATCAGAGATAAAAGAACCGTCGTCATACTAAAGGGGAGAGAAAAATGATGGGAAAATTTTTGTATCTTTTGTCAGTATCAATTTTGACTTTGCTGATAGTACTTTCCTGCCAATCTTCAGGAAGAATCAAAACAGTTCAACTCTCTGCTCCTTCTGACCCCACCATTTCCTTTCGTATCTGGTTTAAAGTCGGATCTCAAAATGACCCAGCAGGAAAAGAAGGATTGGCAGCCTTAACAGCCGCAATGTTGACACAGGCCGGCACAAAAGAAAACGGCTACAATCAGATACTGGAAAAACTTTACCCAATGGCCGCCAGCTATTATGCTTCTGTAGATAAGGAAATGACTGTCATAATAGGCAGGGTACATAAAGACAATGTGAAAAAATATCTCAGGCTTTTTACCCAGGCAATTCTGGATCCTGCTTTTAAAAAGGAAGATTTTGACCGGATAAAGAGCAGCACCTTAAATTATCTTGAAAAGACTCTCCGTTATGCCAATGATGAAGCATTTGGCAAAGAAGTACTCTATCAGATGATTTTTAAATCCACTCCATACGGACATCCGGAAGCAGGCTTAATAGAGAGTGTTAAATCGATCAGCATAGAGGATGTAAAAAATTTCTATCGAAGATATTACACAAGGAATAACGTTGTTATAGGCATTGGAGGTGGTTTTGATAAATCTGTGATAAAAGAAATCCAGACCAGTTTGGAAAAACTTCCAGGTGGAAATCCTCCACAGGTCGAAAAACTGAATCCTGAACCGATTAACGGTTTAGAGATTACACTGGTAGAAAAAAACACATCCTCAACTGCTATAAGTTTTGGTTTCCCAATCGATGTTCACAGAGGTGAAAAAGATTATTATGCTCTCTGGATAGCCAATTCGTGGTTTGGTGAGCACAGAAATTCAAGCAGTCATCTTTATCAGGTCATCAGAGAAAGAAGAGGTCTGAATTATGGAGATTACTCTTACATTGAATGTTTCCCGAACGGCTGGGCAAGGCAGTTTCCTCCACCCAATGTCGCCCGACGTCAGCAGATTTTTGAGGTCTGGATCAGACCTGTCCAGAATAAAGCAGCCCATTTTGCACTGAGAGCAGCTATCATGGAACTCCAAAAACTTGTTGATAATGGAATGTCGCAAAAAGATTTTAATCTAACAAAAAAGTTCCTAAAAAAGTACTATCTCCACTATGCACCAACAACCAACATGAGGCTTGGTTACAAACTGGATGACTTGTTCTACGGAATAAAAGATCATCTAAAAACCCTGCCAGAGATGCTGGATAGACTCACACTGAATGATGTCAACAGAGCAATTAAAAAACATCTACAGTACAGAAATATGAAAATTGTCATGATCACCAAGGATGCTGAAAAATTGGGGGAAATGCTTGTTGCCAATACGCCAAGTCCAATGGAGTACGATACTCCCAAACCGCCTGAAGTGTTGGAAGAAGATAAAAGGATAGAAAAATATCCTCTCAATATAGAAGCCAAAAATGTAAAAATCTTCAAAGCTGATGAGATGTTTGTGCGATGAGGTTATTTAATAACTAAACTTTGACAGGAGTTTGGGAACGAG
>CAYYPT010000067.1:0-13190 GCA_964473625.1 uncultured bacterium
TAATTAATTCACCCAATAAAAAAATCTATGTGGCGTTAACCAGAAAATCGGGAAATTGCTAAAAAGTAATGTGAAGATTAACAGGAAGATTTTTTTGAGGAGAAGTGTGAAAAACCATTGAGGAAAGAGGGCGGTCGGACAATTCTATTTGATTGATAGTGTATTCTCCGATTCCTAACACGGATTAACCGATAAACTCAAGCACCTTAATCAGATTCAGGAACCGTCTTGGAAGTCAGGGTCAGACAAACCATTCCAGAAACTTATTCAAACAACCAGACGTAAGGAATAGTTAAAGAAGATATAGACACAATTTCTGGAGAATGAGTAACTAAACCTTGACAAATATATTATACATATATTTCATTTCTAATCCTGAACGTAGTTGGAGGATATATTCCACATCCTGGACTTTCCTATGGACTTCACCCTGAATCTGTCCAAAGATTCAGCTTCCATCTCAAATTTACCAAAGTTTAGTAAGATGTTTTTTATTTATCTTCGATACTCCGTCAACTTTCTATATCCTACTATATCCTACTTTGAGGAATTAAATTTCTTATAAATCACATCCAGCAAAGGAGTTTTTCCATTTTTTAAATAATCGCCGGTAATTTGCCAGATGATTACTCCTCGAATATGATTTTTCAAGACATAATCAGCTTTATAAGCTATCGATTCCTCGTCGTCATACGAAATAAATATCTTTCTTGATTTATCTATAAGATATGGAACTTTAGCCTTGTCATCCCAGCATCTTTTGAACAATTTCATAACGTTTAGTATTTCATAATAAGCTCCGCCTCCTTCACCAGGGAAAACACTCACAGCCGGTCCTTTGTGAGGTGTGCCAGGCCCTTCACAACCTCTGTAAGCTCTTCCATAAAATGGGATCCCTATGTTGATTTTAGAAGCGGGGATATTATAAGTTTGATGATACAGTTTAAAAGAGCCATCTACAGTAAGAAGGGGATCATCTTTTGGAGAAGAAGGATAAAGTGGGGCATTATACCCGCTTATGGATTCCCATGCGCCATGGTAATCATACGTCATCACATTCAAAAAATCCAGAATGTTGGCAACCTTTTTAATCTCTATATTTACAATATGCGATGGAGCAGAAGGAAGTGCGGCAGAAAGCAGATAATATTTTCCTGTTTTTTTCTTTAATGTATTGAGACTATCACGGAGATTTTGTAACAGAAGAGTAAAATTATGCTTATCCTGCGGTTTACCATTGTGAGAAGGATAACATGGGAATTCCCAATCAATGTCGATTCCATCAAAGCCATACGTTTTAATAGAATTCACACAACTTTTAGCAAAGGTTGAACGTTTACCAGAATCCGAAGCAATCTGAGAAAAATTGTCAGAATCTTCCCAACCACCAATGCTTAACATAACCTGCACATTATTACGATGTGCAAAATCAATAAGAGAGGTCCCAGGAATTCGTTTTCCACTTAGTGAATCAATTTCTCCTTTTAATAAAAATGAATCAGCCACAGTATCTATGCCAGTTATTTCTCCGGTAGGAAGAGGCTTAAAAAAAGCATAATTAATTATAGTAAGTTTATCGTAAGGGATTGTTCTGGGTACAACCAGTCCGTTTCTTTCCTTCCATTTACGACAAAAATAATAACCAATAATTTCCTTAGCCTGTGAATGAAGAAATACTGGATAAAATACTATTAACATCCACAATATAATTATTTTCTTTTTCATCTTTTTCACCTATTAATTTAGTACCATTTGTTCATTTTATTGTTTCTCAATTTCGCAATAACACTCAAATTTTATATCTATCACCCCATCTCTACTTCAACATCATGAACCGAACCCAAACTTTGGGGTGGAATTGGACCCTCTATAATTTTTCCATCGAGTCGTATAGACTTAACACCTTTTTCCACACCATTGGGATTCTTTACAGTAATATTGAATGTGGCACCCCGCCATTTTCTAATCACTTCAAACCCTTCCCAGTCGCCTGGAATGCATGGATCAATTACAAGCCCATCAAATGTAGGCCGGATACCTAAAATATACTTGGTCGCAGCAGTATAAAACCATCCCGCTGTTCCAGTAAGCCAGGGGTGCCTTGCCCTGCCAAATGCCGTGTGATCTTTTCCCATAATAAACTGGCAGTAAGAATAAGGTTCCGCCTCTCGAATTTCAATTATATCATTCTGATTATAGGGAAGAATAGCATCATAAAATTTCATAGCGCGGCTGCCTCGTCCAAGTATGCATTCAGCAATTACAGCCCAAGGATTGGGATGACTGAAAATAGAAGCATTCTCTTTTACCCCTTTATAGACGCGGGTAACATACCCAATATCGTCGTCTGGCTTTGAGTAAGCAGGCCACAAAAGATGAATGCCATATTTAGAGAATAAATGTTCATTTACAGCATCCATGCATATTTTGCCTTTATCCTCTGAAGCTACGCCTGAATAAACAGCCCAGCTCTGAGCATTTAAAAAGAGCTTTCCTTCTTCACTCTCATTGCTGCCAATTTTTGTCCCCTTTCCAGTAAAGCCCCTGAGATACCATTTGCCGTCCCATAAGTTAGTCTCACACGCCTTTTTGACTTTTTCTGCCATTTTACTGTATTTCTGAACATCTTCCTCACGGCCCAGATGCTTAGCAGCATCAATAAAAATTTGTAAAGCCCAATAATGCATAAAAGAAACCATACCGCTTTCACCGCCGCCAAGATTGAGACAATCGTTCCAATCTGCTCTTAAACCCTGACACAACCCTCTCGGACCAACATACTTTGCAGAAAAATCCAGAATTTTTTTCAAGTGTTCATAGACCGTACCCTCCCCCTTATCAGCATACGGGACGACTTGGTCGAAAAAGGTTAAATCGCCTGTTTCTTTCACAAACTCACAAATTGTTGCCACCAGCCATAAGGCATCATCTGCACAAACGTCCTCAAGACCATGGACAATATCCTCAGGACTGGGAGTGGGAACAACAGTCGGGAGTTTAACTCCTGGAAGCTTTTCTTCCTTAGGTTTAAAAACGTCCGGATCAAAAAGATGAAGTCCATATCCCATGCTTGTGTGACCGTGTAAAAGTTCGAGAATACGTTGCTCACACTTCTCTGGATTTGTATGAACAACTCCCATTACATCCTGAGACGTATCTCTATATCCCAAGCCAGTACGTCCACCAACTTCGATAAACGAAGCGAATCTCGACCATACAACACAGGTCTCTGCCTGATAGAGTGTCCAGGTGTTCAGCATAGTATTCATGCCCTGATGGGGAGTTTTACATTGAAAAATGGAAGTCTTTTTCTGCCAGTATTCTTTAAGCCCCTGAAATGCTTTGTCTACATTATTAAAATCAGAATATTTTTTCTTAATTGGAATATCCTTTTCATTTCTTGAACCAACACCCAGCATAAAAATTACCCGAATTTCTTCACCAGGAGCAAGAATCAGCCTTTTATGCAAAGAACCGCAATGGTTACCGCCGAGTTCAGAACTGTTACTGCATTTTCCCTGTTCAACAGCTATTGGATTTGTTTCTGTACGATAATTTCCAATAAAACGATCGCGTACGCAGTCATAGCTGTCAGGATCAAAATTAGAGGCGAAGAAATGATACGTCCATGGTTCGTAGAAAAAATCAAACTCTATGATACCATTTTCATAACTTGAACCACTGGCATAAAGACTCATCTGAAAATTTTGATTATCGATTTCAACATGATGAAATGAAAATTCAAGGTAGGTAAATACACTCAATTTACGAGTTTTATTACCTGTATTTTTTATCCTTACATCCCACAACTCAACATTATCCCCTAATGGAATAAACAATAATTGTTCTGCATGAATATCAAGATAGTCGCAGATAAACTTCGAATAAGAAAGACCGTGACGGCATTGGTAGTTTGCCTTTTTTAGATCTTTTCCTACAGGCTGCCATGACACAGACCAGTATTCACCTGTTTCATCATCCCGTAAATATACGTAATGACCGGGCCTATCAAGGGGAATTCCATTGGGCCGGAAACGGGTAATACGACCATGTTCGGCTGACTTATAAAACGAATATCCACCTGCATTGTGTGAAATAACAGTACACATCTCTTCCACACCAAGATAATTCGTCCACGACACTGGAACATCTGGACGCTCAATTACATATTCCCTATTTTCATCATCAAAATAGCCGTAACGCATATTACTTCCTCTTATTTTGATACCTATTTTGGCCTTTTCATTGCTTTCAAACCTACCTTTGAAATAAGGTCATGATAAGTTATCAGATGGATTTTATTTTTTCCAAGAACTTCTCTAAATTCTTTTGAACAAAGGGCTTTTAATTCTGCATGTCTATGTCTACTAACCAAAGAAACACCTTCAGGAGAAGTCATGGGTTTATAATTCATGTCAATCAATGCATCCATTTCTGGATTTTCAAGACCAATATGAAACACAATGACATTTGTTTTCCCAGTCTTAAGGTTATTTACAATTTCAATTAAGCTGTCGATTTTGCTCTCTATCGGAACGGAAAACAGAACATGATAGGTTTCGTTGAAATAATGGGGAATCCCCAGCTTATATTCTTTTGCCAGTCTTTCAAACAATAATCTTAATTGAGGAGTTGCAGCTGCTGTCCCCATATGATGGTCTATGTAATCTATCCGAAGCCCTGATTGTAAAGCTCTTTCAATTTGGGCACGCAGTTCCTTCTCAACCTCATCAATCTTAGGGTTGTTTTCTAAAAACTGAGTTGTGGTTTCAAAAAAATACCCATTACTATCAACCAAACTTGGAACACTTTCTTTTCCTAAAATGGGTCCCCACTTATAGTATTTCCATTCAGAATTCAAAGTTAAATGAACACCAACAGAAACTTCGGGATGAGTCTTCAGAATGTCTACTGCCTCTTTATACCACGGGCAGGCAAACATAACAGAAGCTGAAAATGGCATACCAGTTTCTAACAGTTTCATTGTCGCCATGTTTACAGCATGACACATTCCTATATCATCACAACGGATTAAAAGTTTGGTCTGTGCCTCAACTCGTGAAAATTGAAAAAGAAATAAGCTTAAGAGAAATATAAATAGAATTAAAGGTGAATTTCTTCTCATTTTTCCTTCCAATGTTCTATATCCTAAACTTTGCTTCCTCTTATTTTTGAGAAAAGAGATTTTAACCTTTTTGCAGGGACGTCATCTGTCTAAAATTGTTCTCTATGTTCTATATAACGTTCTATATAACCAAATTTTTCATTCTTGGCGCAGTGGTGGCATAGGAATTGGAATGTTGTAGTAGCTGGAACCCACACCTACTCCCCCTTCACAAGTATTAGGCGGTGTTGTACAGGCAGTATGTGTACCCTCACACTCGGCCGCCCAGAACATATAGCCTAACATACCAGGTGTAGTCCCCGCCCCATTAGGCTGCACAGTCTGAACATAGTTTCCTGTAGAATACTGGAACGAATTGTAGAAGTCTGTGCATTCAGGAACAGGCTTCCGACTAGTAAGCCACAGGCTTCCTGTGAATTTGGCCGGGGCCAACGGTGGGATCGGAGGATTATACTGCGGCTTGCCGTCGACATGTTCTTGCCAACTGTCGGTCAATTTACTGGCATTGTGAGGCCGCCTGGCAGGCACCATAGCATTAGCATAGTCAAGCACAGGATTTGTAGTAGTGAGCCAGTCGGCCGTGGCCTTTCGACATATATCAATAAGCCAACGATCCCCTGCAGCTAAATCAATAGTCAAACGAGCAGCATGGTTACTTCCAGTCGGATCGTACAGTAACTGTGAACGATAGGCATCAATAAACGCTTGTAACCCATCAAGATTTGGATCTGTATTTTCTTCGTAGTCAATTTCAATTCCAACCCCTAATTGCTGAGCCACTGCAGCCGCATTTAAGCCAAGTTGTGTTGCATTGGTAGCCAAAGCTGTGTTCCAATCATCAGTATATGTGATACCTCCAATAGAAAGCATAACGCGGATGCCTCTACACTTAAAATAATGGACGATTTCTGGAGTCATGCCAATCGGTACACCATTTACTGTTTGATCATCGTTCGTCTTGTTGAGCAATTTTAATGGGTTAACAAAACTAAGAACCACCAGGTTAACAGAAGGAATGCCATCGCCTCGATCGATTAACCAGTGATTTTTCTGATCAAACTCTACTGTGTCACGTACAGATCCCCACACACAATAATCATTACCAGCATGCCAAACCCCGTAGATTTGGATAGGCGTTACAGTTTGAGCCTTCACGTCTCCTGACCCTGCATTACCAAGTGATCGTTTGCTTATTTCTGCGGGGCTAAACGGTTTGTCTTTTATACCGCACCCGACAACGAAAATGATCCCTATAAAAAGAATCAAATACACTGCGTACAGAGAGATTTGAGTTTTTTTCATAATGTTCCTCCTTTTACTGCCCTGCAGTCTCTTAAAAAATGACGCCCCTGCAAAAAAACTATAAATTTTCAAGAGTTAAGAAAAATATTTTTATATCTTAATAAAAATCCTTTTCTTATAAAAAATAGTCAATATCCCCAGCCAGAGGAGAACATAGGTAATAGCGAACATCAAAGAACCATACCAATTCCCAAAGACTGGTTGGAAAACATTACTAAAAATATAATCTTGAAGTGAAATTCGGGTACCATCGCGTAGTGGAACTTTCCAGAGGAACATTGTGGCAGCTATAAATTGGGAACCAACATAGGCGAGAATTGAGTTGCTGCCATAAACCAGGAAAGGAGGAGTAAACCATCTGATACCTTTAACATCGATAAGCCAGTAGCTTATTGCGAGAAAATCAATTGCAAAACCTCCTGTATAAAGAACATAACTTGATGTCCATAACTGCTTATTAATAGGCATCCAGTGTGCCCAGATAATAGCGAGTATCAATAATATATTGGCGGTGATAAACATCCGGTTAGTTTTTTCCAACGGCTCCTTTTTAGAACGTAACCATACCCCAGTAAAATAACCAAGTAGAGTGGTAACAATCGCTGGTATTGTACTTATTAATCCTTCTGGGTCAAAATCTGGTGTCCACATATGACCTTTAAGCAAAAGGTTATCAACATACTGGGCAAAGTTGCTACCAAGGGCCCATGGATTGGTCCCTTTCCCTGGAAAAGGGACCAAAACCATCAAACCCCAGTAGCCAAGAAGCAAACCCACGCTCCAGATGATCTGACCCTTCTTTTTGAAATGAAGAACAATCATCGAAGCAAAAAAGTAGCATAGTCCGATCCGTTGAAGTACTCCTGGTATTCGCACGATATGAAAATTAAATTTTCTTCCGTACAATCCCAGAAAAAAACCTAGCAAAATTAGAATAAGTGTCCGTCTGATAATCTTCCAGTAAAGAAACCAACGGCCTGTTGATTCCTGTAAACGCCTGGCAAATGAAAAAGCCATGGCTACCCCAACAATATAAAGAAAAAATGGAAAAACAAGATCTGTTGGAGTACACCCATTCCATTCCGAATGTTCTAAGGGTCCAAATACATAATTCCAACTGCCGGGATTGTTTACCAGGACCATAAACATCATTGTGAGACCTCTGAAGAAATCTAGAGAGGTAAGCCGTTTTGATGAAGTTGCCATTATCTTCTCCGATTCAAGGTTACAATTTTTGAAGAAAAGCGACAAGCTCTTCTGCACGCTTTTCAATTGTCGAGGATTCCTTCTTCAATCCTGCAACAAATTTATCTTCTTCGAATTTACCCCGAACAGCCTCAAAATCTCTATTCCTTATCTCCTCGTCACCATCGATACCATAACCTATTCTGCTTTTCTCAGAAAACTCTTTTCCGGCATCTTTTAGCACCATGTTGTTAAACTTAATGGAATTTTCTTTCCAATCCTTAACAATCATAAGGAGTTGGTCTTTTGTTATAGACCGGAAGTCAACCCCCAACCTATTTTTAATAAGATCAAGACACCATGCCCATGCAAACTCATCGTAAGCTTGATAAATGTTTTTCAGCCTATTAATGACTTCGCTAATTGTGCTTATATCTCCATTCTGAATTGATTTCAGTAAATCATCTATAACACGTTTAGGAGCCAATAAACCTGACAAATCGACCCATACACCAAGAGCTTCAGATTTTTCTACAAAAAGATCTTCTATAATCGTTTTTAGAGAAGTAGCGTCAGTGTGTTTTTCCAGCCGTTTTACAACCTCATTACCAATATAAACTTTGAGCGCTGTTTCGTAGTTCTCGTAGCCTGTCTTCAGTTTGGGCCGTTTTATAAAAACATTTCCCCACTTTACAAAATCCTGATCCTCAGGAGTATTCTCATCTAATTCCTTGAGAATATTCATCCCACGGATTATTTTTCCAATTGTGTAGGGATTAAAAAGTTCAAAATTAATCAAGTCATATTTTTCAGGACCTTTACGGCGATCTCTATTAGGCCATTTTTCGCTATCCCGCCGCGTGCCAACGGTAAAAAGGTTCATAGCAGGCATTAACAGACTTTTGCCATTGGACTCAATAACATAAGAAAAAGGAAAGTCTGTAACATCGAAATTAACATAATGCTTACCAATAATGCCTGTAAAAGCACCTACACGGCACGGCCATAACATATAGGAAAAAGATCCTGTTTTGGCTCCCCGTTCAAGAATACCCTGATGGACTGGACCAAGTTTATACATATGATTGCTTGCGTTTGTCCCACTGCCAGCATTGTAAAATGAAAACAATGCAGCAATAAGAAGAGTAGATTTATGATGAGTTACAGTGTACGGACCGGCAAAAATACTGCATCCTTCTCCGTGGAATGCTTCTGAATTTGCAAAAAAACAAGAATTCTCACCTGAATACTGTTTGCCAACCCGAACAGCCTGACCAACAAAACAATGGTCGAGAATTGCCGAACCATCAACACGGGAACCTGACAAAATAATAAAACCTTTAGCTACCACTCCTTCACCTACAAAAGTAGGATCATCTTTGCTGCTCTCAATAGTACCTTCTTCTAAATAGAGAGCCCCAGAAATGGTAGCGCTTTCTCCGACGTATACATTTTTTATTCTTGAACAGTCTGAGATTACAGCCCCGTTCCCAATTATTCCCACAGAAGCTTTTTTAGTCTCAACATATTTTTCTATGAGACCATTCAGCTTTTCTATAAAAATTGGATTGTGACGATAAAGAGCAGCAAGGTAGGCAACTTGTGATGTAAGCCTATCAAAAATTTTTATTTCTCTGCCACCACCTTCGTTCAATACTTCAATTTCTGTTCCATTCCCAAAAGCAGTGTTGCCAACAACTATTAAACTCGCCACGTTATAAATAATAGCATCTGAGCCAATCTCATAATTTACAAGACTTTTTACATCGGAAACATAAACATTATCACCAATAGTACAATCTTTGATGACAGTGTTGTATAATCCGCTTTTTTCTGTACGGCCATTATCAAGTTCAACTGTCTTTTCAAAAACACCCATTTTAGCCTGGCCTAGAAAGCGGACATGCCAAACCGGATTAGGCTCAAAACCTTGTTTTACAAATACAGTAGCCCAGTTTTCCGCAGTACAACCATGTGCCTCAAGGATTTTAATTTCACTATCATTCAGCTTTCTATAATCCATTACTATTATCCTTTCCTACAGTTCGGGTAGATGCTCCAGAGCTTCACGTTCAATATCTTTAAAGTATTTGACTGTTCCAACCTTTAATTCCATGGTTGCTTCTTCATCACAGGCAATAATAGCATGCTGGTGTAACTGAAGCATAGAAACAGTCCACATATGATTGACACCTTCTTCCACAACTTTTTGTAAAGCACGAGCTTTTTTATACCCATTAATAATAATGAGAACTTCATCTGCATCCATAACCGTGCCAACCCCAACAGTGAGAGCAGTTTTTGGAACTTTGTTGATATCATTATCAAAAAACCTGGAATTAGCAAGAATAGTGTCATATGTAAGGGTTTTTATTCGAGTTCTGGAGGACAAAGACGATCCAGGTTCGTTAAAAGCAATGTGTCCGTCAGGACCGATACCACCTAAGAAAAGATTAATCCCACCAAATTTTTTAATCTCTTCTTCATATTTTATGCACTCTTCTTCCAGGTCGGGTGCGTTTCCATTGAGAATATGAACATTTTCTTTCGGAATGTCAATATGGCTAAAAAAATTGCTCCACATAAAATAGTGATAACTTTCTGGATGATCTTCAGAAATACCAACATATTCATCCATATTAAAAGTAACAACGTTTTCAAAAGAAACTTTTCCATCTTTGTAGAGTTTTACTAACTCCTTATATGTCCCTAGAGGGGAAGAACCTGTCGGGAGTCCCAATACATAGGGTTTTTCAGGAGTAGGATTAGCCCTGTTAATCTTGGATGCTACATAATAAGCTACCCACTTGCTCAGAATTTCATAATTCTCGTGGATAAGAATCCTCATTTTGACCTCCTAAGTTTTTAAAGATTTAAAGATTATAAGAAATCTTTTGTCATAATTTGTTCATTTAATGAACAAACTTCCTTTGAATTTAAAACATTAAGAGAAAATTGTCAAGTATTTATTTTGATATTTAATTCAATTGTATAATTAAATCTCATTGCTTTTTTCATAATAATTTTGTATTTTGTCTGTTGTCCACGAAACATCTTTAGTATATATGAAAGGGAAGAGAGTAATGAATCAACAAGCGACCTTCATTGGAGTGGATCTGGGAGGAACAACTATCAATGTAGGATTGGTAACGCGGGAGGGACAGATCATAACAGAAAAACATTCTCCATCCGAAGTCAAAGACGGAGTAGAACCTGTTCTGAGCCAGATTACAACAATTGTCCAGGAACTCATTAAAAATGTAGGAAACTCAAGTTCACCTCGTGCCATGGGAATAGGAGTAGCAGGAAAGATAGATATTAAAAAAGGCCTACTCTTAGAAGCATTTAATTTCCCAAACTGGCATAATGTGAATTTGGCCACTGAATTAACAAAACGCATAGGTATACCAGTAAACGTAGAAAACGATGCAAACACAGCCGCATTAGGAGAATATTTCTACGGAGCAGGAAAAGGAAGCAACAGTATGTTGATGGTAACCTTGGGAACTGGTGTAGGTGGAGGGTTAATTATTCAGGGGAAAATTTACAGGGGCACGAATGGAATGGCAGGCGAATTTGGACATACCACAATACAGTACAATGGACCGGTTTGTAGATGTGGCAGACGAGGTTGCGTGGAAACATTTATAGGCGCGGATGCAATTGTAAATAATGCTCGCTCTAAACTAAAATCAAATCAATCCTCTTTATTGAATAAAATAAATCTTAACAAATTGACACCTAAAAGCATCAGCGATGCAGCAAACAAAGGCGATAAAGTAGCAATAGAAGTTTTTAAAGAGGTGGGAACATATCTGGGAATTGGTTTGGCAAATGTGGCCAGTTTATTGAATATAGAGAAGATAATTATAGGTGGAGGTGTGGCAAAAGCCGGAGAACTTATTTTAAAACCAGCAAGGGAAACCCTGGCTGAATTAACACTAAAAGTTCCTGGAAATACAATTCAAATATTACCAGCAATTCTCGGAGAAAGAGCCGGTGTGATAGGAGCAGCTCATCTGGCTATGTTAAGAAACAACCTTTAACAATATTGTAAAGATTTATGAGTTCACTCTAAAAAACCTTAAAGGGCTTCGGGAAAATGATTATTTAATCTTTTCCCACAATATAAATGTCGAGGCTATTCCCTTGTTTTGTTGCTAATTAGCTCCGCCCTCCAGGGCGGAAAATTAAACAACTAATAACAACTAATATTATATAGGGGCTTTAGCCCGTTTTTTAGAGTGAACTCATTTCATTTTTTGGTAAACTAACTCCCAAATTAACGGATAAGCAATGTTCCGTACACAAACCATATTCTATTCAGATAACCGAAGATAACTATAAATGGATTCTTTGTCCGTCAATTCGGGGTAAACTTAAAACGCTTTTCGTGAAAGGCCATATTTTTTCATCTTGTACCTAAGTGCAGCTTCTGAGATACTAAGAGCTCGAGCAGCTTTTGTCTGGTTCCCAGCAAACTTCCTAAGAGCTTTTTTAATGAGATATTTTTCCACTTCGGCTATTGCATCTGGAAGCTCTCTGTCTTCGAGAACCTGAAACGGATGTTTTTTAATTTCGAATGGAAGATAGCTAAGCGAGAGTTCTCCTTCAGGAGACATCATAACAATGGTCCGCACAGAATTTTGCAGTTCAAGTACATTTCCGCGCCAGTCGTATTCTATGATAGATTCAAACAGTTCTGCTGGAACAGGAGGAACTTCCCGGCCAAATTCTTCACAGTACATTTCAAGAAAATGGGTAAAGAGATAAGGAATATCCTGTCTGCGTTTTCTGAGGGGCGGCATATAGATTGTGAATTTATTGAGTAGGGATAAAAGATCTTTACGGAAAGTCTCCTTTTTAGCAATGTTCTCGTCTGTAGTAGCAGCAATAACTCTAAAGTCTACTTCTGAGAACGCATCTTCTCCAGCTTTTTGAAATTTTTTCTCCTTCAGAATATTGAAAAATTTCTGTTGGTATTCAGGTTTTAACTCATCTACATTTTCCAGATAGAGTATACCGCGTCTTGCCTGTTCTAGAAAACCAATCTTTCGCTCGATTCCTTTTGGCCCCTCAATTCTTTCTCCAAAAATATCTGCATCTGTAATTGTGTCGCCAACAGCAGTACAGTTAAGAATAACAAAAGGTCTATTTTTTTGTCTGCTTCGGCGGTGAATTTCGTGAGCCACAAATTTTTTCCCTACACCAACCTCACCAACAATCAAAGCATTCTCCTCGGTTTTTGCAACTTCTCTAACCAGTCTTTTAGCTTTGATGATTTCAGGACTTTGACCAATTAACATTTTTTTCCCTCCTTACGTTGTTATATTATTATTAAATTAACTGTCTGTCTCCCTTACGGAAGAGTATATTTTCGTTTTGCTCTTTTCTTATAAAGGATGCTAATAAACCAGAAAAGAATCAAAAAACATAAGAGAAACACTGTAACGTTTATAGTAAAAAATTTTGGTAATTGAAAATAACCAAATCCAATAAAAGCCAGTAAAGATAGAACTAAAAGATAGTTTCGTCTCTGATAAAAGTAGAGTTTTAAGAACCGAATTATGAGAGCATT
>CAYYPT010000068.1:0-13139 GCA_964473625.1 uncultured bacterium
CAAAAAATTATCAGAAGTTGATCCAGTTGCCGCACAAAAAATTCATCCTAATGACGTGAAGCGAATTATTCGAGCATTGGAAGTATACAAACTCTCGGGAAAACCCATATCTACTATTCAGAAGGAGAGGACAGAACCTGCAGATTTCGTTCCTATTTTTTTTGGATTGTGCTGGGAAAGAAATAATCTCTACAAGCGAATAGAAAGACGAGTTGATGATATGATAAAATCAGGGCTTGTTAAGGAAGTTGAAAAACTTAGGAAAATGGGTTTTGATACACGGTACAACAGTCTGGATTCAGTGGGTTACAAAGAAGTATTTGATTATTTAGAAGGCAAAACCACTTTTGATGAGATGGTTAATCTTATTAAACGAAATACAAGAAGATTTGCCAAAAAACAGCTAACATGGTTCCGTCAGGATTCCAGGATTAATTGGATTGATCTTGAAGAATCTGTTGATTGGGATAGTATAGTTCAGACGGTCTTGCATCATAGGGACTTATTTTTTTGAGAGTTTTAAAAGTTGGGTACTCGAACAGAGCAACTCAGATTTACTTTTTAATAATTTAATTCTACGGCAATCATTAGCTTGAAAAACAGCGCTGGAAATATCAATTGTTTAATTTGTTTTCTTCCCTGGAGAAAAAGCTGGAGATTTACCGATCGCACAGGATATGTATACTGTGCGATCATATCGTCTGAATTTTTGCTCCACCAGACGAGAGCAGAGGCTCTCGTCTACCCCGATAACTTGTATAAATCCTTTGCTAGCTCCGTGCGCTTTGCGAGCCTGGTGTGAGTGAAGTTGGGCAAAATATTATTCAAATTACAGTTCCTTATAATTTCTCTTAAATTTTAAAATTTTTTGGTATTGTTTAGAATTTAACTAAGTTCTGATTTTTTCTTGAATCTTTCCAAATCTTTTTTAAATTATATCCGCTATGGAAAGAGATGTTTTGATTGGGATTGATGTAGGATCAGTCAGTGTAAAACTGGCTGCTCTTTTTAAGAATGGGGAAGATAATTCTCTTTTGTTGAATCTGGTTAAAACCGGCCAATTTTTTATTCCTGACATAAAAAGCTTTCACTCTTTTAATTCTTCTTCTTTTCTTCTTTCTCGTTATAGTCGGCATTACGGAAATCCTCTGGATGTAACAGCAAAGTTTCTGGAAAGTTTTTTCAAGTTTGTCCCTGAAAAAAGAATTGCTGGAATCTGGGCGGTTGGTTCGGGGGGGAAGCTTATTTCACAACAATGGGGATTTCATTACTTGAATGAATACAGAGCTGTGGCAGAGGCAGTGGGTTTTCTCTATCCCGACGTTTTTACGATTTTTGAGCTGGGAGGAGAGCGTTCCAAATACATTTTACTCTCCAGAGAAAAAGACGGAAAAGTTCAGATATCGGATTATGAGACTAATGGAGAATGTGCTGCCGGAACAGGCTCATTTTTTGATCAGCAGGTAGAAAGACTACGGTACAAAATAGAAGATGTCGGTAAAATTATTGCTGGTGTTAAGAGAACTGCTTCGATTGCCGGGCGATGTTCAGTTTTTGCTAAGTCCGATATGATTCATGCGCAGCAGCGAGGGTATAAACCGGCAGAGGTACTTAAAGGTCTATGCGAAGCAGTTGTAAGAAATTTTAAAGGAACTATTGCTAAAGGAAAAACAATTAAGCCAAAAGTGGCTTTTATTGGTGGAGTTGCTGCAAACGAAGGTGTGGTCAAAGCTTTCCAAGAACTTTTTGGTTTTTATAATGGCGAACTCGTTATTTCTGACTTTTATGCCTGGATGGGAGCTTTGGGAGGTATGCTTGTCGGTCTAAAAAAAAATCCCGAAAAGGCAGAGTTTTTCTGGCATCCCTTAAAAAAAGAAAATAAAAAAGATTATCCTACTACACATCCACTCTCGCTGGAAAAAGTAAAATTTTTAGGCCACAAAGTTCGGCCTTACAAATTTACTTCTGATGAAGTGATAGATGCATTTCTTGGAATTGATATAGGCTCTGTTAGTACTAATTTAGCTCTTATTGATTCCGGGGGTGAACTTATTTACGGAATATACAAAATGACAGAGGGACGGCCTGTAGAAATTGTGGAAGAATCGTTGAAGGAAATGGAATCGGCTGTTGGACACCGGGTTAACGTTAGAGGAGCAGGAACTACTGGTTCAGGTAGAGAACTAATCGGGCTTTTAATAGGTGCTGATGTTATTAAAGACGAAATTACTGCCCATAGAACCGGCGCATTCCATGTAAGTCAGAAGTATCTTGGAAGCAATGTCGATACAATTTTTGAAATTGGAGGTCAGGACTCAAAATTTATTTCTCTGAAAGATGGTGTTGTAACTGATTTTAGTTTAAACGAAGCATGCGCAGCCGGCACGGGGTCTTTCCTTGAAGAACAGGCAAAACAGATTGGTATTGAAATACGGGGAGAATTTGCGGAATTAGCTCTTAAGTCCAAACATCCTTTAAAACTGGGGGAAAGGTGTACCGTATTTATGGAGAAGGAACTTGTTCCATATCTTCAACAAGGTGTTCCCAAAGAGGACATTGTAGCCGGGCTTGCTATTTCAGTAGTACATAATTATCTTAATCGAGTTGTGAAGAAGAGAAGAATTGGGGAACGAATCTTTTTTCAGGGTGGAACAGCTTACAATGGTAGTGTGGCCGCTGCTTTTGCAACAATTTTAGACAAGGAAATCATTGTCCCCCCTTACAATGGAATTATGGGGGCAATTGGAGCAGCACTTCTCGCCAGAAACTGGTATACGGAGAATAAGGATTCTTCCTTTCGTGGCTGGGATTTAAGCCAAGTGCAGTGGCAAATGAAAGAATTTATCTGTAATGGATGTTCAAATCACTGTATTATTCAGGAATTTAAAGTTGGTGGAGAAAAAAGTTACTGGGGAGATAAATGTTCGGATAAATACAGAAAACGAACTAAAAGTATAAATAAACCGTGTATAGATGACCTTATTCATTTTAGAGAAAATCTTTTGTTTGCTTCGGATGAAAAGAAAAAAAGTAAATCCAAAAGAGGTGTTATTGGAATTCCAAGAGCGCTGTTTTTTTACGATCGTTTTCCTTTCTGGAGAAGTTATTTTGAAACGCTGGGGTTTGATGTGATGATTTCTCGTCCTACCCAACAGAGTTTGGTTCACGATGGGCTTGAAGCTACTGTTGCTGATCCGTGTTTTCCAGTTCAGGCTGCACATGGTCATTTAGTAGAACTTATGAGAAAAAAACCAAAATACATCCTTCTGCCAAATATTGTTAACGAAGAAGCTCCTTCATCAAGTATAGAGGCTTTTATATGTCCGTGGAGCCAGACTGTTCCTCTTGTAGTGAAACAGACACCTGCATTCAGGGAAATAAAGAATCAGATCCTTTCCCCTAATGTTCATTTCCGTGAAGGAAAAGAGTTTGTAAAACGGCGTCTGAGAAAAGAATTTTCTTTTCTGGGAATTACTGCGAAGGAAAACCATTTTGCAGTTGAGAATGCTTACAAAACTCAAGCTGAATTTAGGAACAAAATGATTGAAGTCGGGAGAAGAGCTCTGGAAGAAATTAAAGCCAGCGGGGAATCCTCTATTGTTCTTCTGGGAAGGCCGTACAATCTTTATGATCCGGGACTTAATTTGAATATACCGACTAAACTCAGGGACATATATGGTGTCAATGTGATCCCTATGGATTTTTTACCAATAGATGAAGTAGATATAACTTCTGTCAATGATCATATGTTCTGGAACTACGGCAGAAGGATTCTTCAAGCAGCTAAGTTTACAAAAAAATATGAAAAATTCCATATTATTTACATCAGTAATTTTAAATGCGGGCCTGATTCTTACATACGACATTACGTAGAAGAAGCATCTGGCAAGCCGTTTCTTTTTCTCCAACTTGACAGTCATGCCAATGATGCAGGTGTGATGACGCGCATCGAGGCTTTTCTTGAAAGTAAAGGAATGTTGTAAAACATATTAGTTATGCATTTTTTAAAACAAAGAGAAAATAAACCTCATCCATTAACTGGAAGGCGATTGTATATTCCGAGAATGAGTACTGGCGGGGCGAAGGCAATGGCAGCCGCGTTTCGTTCTCTCGGAGTTGATGCAGAAGTTTCTCCTCCTTCTGATGAAAAGACTCTCTCTCTTGCCGCTCGTTTTACCACTGGTGATGAATGTTTGCCGGAGCGGATCACTCTGGGTAATTTTCTCAAGATTATTACAAGAAAGGATTTTGACCCTTCAAAGAACGCATTTTTTATGCCTACTTCTTCCGGACCGTGTCGGTTTGGTCAATATGCTCCTCTGCTCAGGAAAATCCTTGGAGAAATGGGATACGATGAGGCTCTGGTTTTTTCTCCCACAAGTAGTGACGGGTATGAGGGAATAGCAGGAAACGTAGTTCGGTTTATGAGAACTGCATGGAGAGCAATCGTTGTATCCGATATATTGAGAAAACTGCTTTTGATGTTTCGGCCTTATGAAAAAGACCCTGGTGAAACAGATCAAATCCATGATAGTGCTCTGGATGAAATTTGTGCTATTCTTTCAGATGGGTCTTTCAATTTAAAATTACAGTTAAAAAGACTGGTGGAAACACTGGAAGGAATTCGCGATCGTTTTCTTAAAATCTCTCTTAAGGAAGAGATAGAAAGCCGGCCGTTGATTGGAGCTGTGGGAGAAATATTCTTGAGATTCAACAGTTTTGGCAACCAGCATATTATTAGAAGAATTGAAGCACTTGGCGGAGAAGTCTGGATCGCCGATATTTCAGAATGGGTCTGGTACACTAACTACGAACAGGAGAGAAAGCTTCGCCAGGCTAGAAAAGCTTTTAGTCTGACTATGGGGGGTGTAAAATTAAGGGAGCTGGTTCAAAAGTCTGATGAAAAAGCTTTGCTTGCTCCGTTTAATAATATTTTTTCGTCACGAAAGGAAGCTCAGGTACAAATGGTTCTAAATTACAGTCAGCCTTATCTTCCAGCACACATGGCTTTAGGTGAAATGACATTGAACACCGGCAAAGCAATAGCTTTTTTCCATTCAGGTTGTGATGGTGTGATTGATATAAGTCCCTTTACCTGTATGAATGGAATTGTAACAGAAGCAATTTATCCACAGGTGAGCAGAGATCACAACAACATCCCAATAAGGATTTTTTATTTTGATGGTGTTCCTTTTGATCTTGATAGTGATCTTGAGATTTTTATGGAACAAGTAAAGGCGTACAGAAGAAATAAAAAATAATGCTTATTTTTTCTCATAGCTAATATGATGAGAAGAAGGGATAACTTTGAAACTTAAAAAATCAACTGTTGCAAAAGGATTTATAGTTTTTGTTGTTCTCTCAGTAGCTGTCATGGTTGGCATTCTTCTCTGGACTACGGATCGTAGAACATGGTTTTATTTTAAGGAATTCAAATTGGTTTTTATTCCGATTCTGTTAGGGTTGGGGACTGTAAGGTGGTTTCTGGACGGTATGGCTTTTGTGGTAATGGCCAAGCACACAAGACACAGTGCTTCTCCGCTCGGGATTGGAAGGGGAGCTGTTATTAGGCTGGAAGGAAGCCTTATAGCCAGTGTTGTTCCAGTGCTTGTGGGGACGTTTTCCATGCATGCTTATTTGCTTCATAAACAAAAACTAAAATTAAGCGAGAGCGCAGCAATTACTGTTCTTCGGGCCATTCTGCCTGTATTTCTTTTTATTTTTAACATTCCAATTCTATTTCTCATTAAGACAGACCCGTTAAGAGAAAAATTTTTTACGCAATTTATCAAAGTTATTTCTTTACCGCTTGCCGCTATTATCGTCTTTTTTATTTTTACTTTATTTTATCCACATAAAATTAAAAGAGCCGTTTCTATTTTAATTCGCTGGTGGGGAAAGATTAAAATTATCAATACAGAAAAAATCATTGCTGTGGAAGAACGTCTTTTCCAGGAAATAGATCAATTCAGTAAAATTTTCTGGTGTTATCTGGGGAAAAGAAAATTGATGCTTTTCTCTGCCACTGGATGGATTCTTTTCGCATTTGTTGTAGATTATTTTATTGCCCTTTCAATTCTATGGGGATTTGGTTTTCATCCATCTCTATTAAAAGGACTGGCTGTCCAATTTCTCATGAGACCTTTGATTTATTTCGCTCCAACGCCTGGAGGCGCTGGTGTATGGGAGTTTACTTATTTAGGATTCTTTTCTCTATTCATGCCTCAGCATCTCATCGGTGTTGCAGTTCTTATCTGGCGTTTGTTAGTTACTTATTTACCTTCAGTCGCAGGTACTTTTTTCCTTGTTAAAGAATTTCATCCTGATGAAAGACTCCGCAATTTATTGCTTGAAAAAGGCGCTTTGCCTGAAGATGAAATTGGGAAGCTGTAAGTTATTTCCGAAGGCAGATAGCGAGAGAAGAATTTTGGCTTTAACTTCTAAAATCAACAGTTAAATCCTAAGGGGGGTCTGAATGGTCCCTATTTTTTCATGCTTCTTAGACTGATTGAAGACAAAAGAAACTGCCTTTTTCGGGACACAGGAAGCCTTATTATATGATCCTCACAGTAAGTTTATTTTATATCCCTTTTTGCGGTAGTTTCTTAAAACATAGTCAGAGACTGTGTTGGATCAATTTTCGTTCCAGAGACTGCTTGCGCTTACCCTTGGCTGTCTTAGTAAAGAGGAACATGAAAGGAGCAACTCATGGCTTTCAAAAAGGCGGATTCTTTGGCCACTTTCTTCTATGAGAAAGTGACAAGAATTCTTTTTCTATTGTCCAAAAATTAACCCTGTTCAATCGATATTTTCCCCTTGACATGGGGTATCTTTTTAATTATCTTGTATGCCAATAAATGCATATAAGCATATAATGGGTTAATAAGGAGATAGAAAAAAACCATTGCATGTCTTTATTTTTGTTTGTAAATTTTTAAAATTCATATAGGTGAGTTTTATGAAAGAAGTTATAGAAGATATACTTGATGAAGAAAAGAAAGCCAGGGAACGCGTAGAAGAAGCTAAGGAAAAAGCCAAGCAGATTCGTCTCAAAGCCGAAGAAGATGCAAAGCGCATTTTGAATGATGTAAGAGAAAAAGGCAGGGGAGAGGCAAAACTTCTAATTGCCAGAGCAGAAAAGGAAGCAGAAAAGGAGAAGGAAAAACAACTTACAGCAGCTGCCAAAATTAGTCAATCTCTCTGGGAGAAAAAACAGAAGGAAATCAAAGAAACTGTTGAAATCCTTTTCAACATGGTTCTGGGCGAGGAAATAGAAAAGTGACATCGATTGGCACATACGGATTTATAAATGCCAAAGTACGAACAATGCGCTCATTCCTTCTGGATAAATCTGACTATCAGGCGTTAACTAAAGCAGAAAACATAGATGAGCTTTTTTTTATTCTTTCCAAGACCCAGTACAAAAATATTATTGAAAAATTAGAATCCAGAGAACCGGCACTTGTTGAACAGGCTTTTTTCTTAGGGGGGATTGAACAACTTAAGCTGGTGGAAAAGAGCAGCCGGGGGAATGTCAGAAAGATAATTCTTTCTCTCTTTGATCGCTACGAGGGAGAGAGGCTGAAAATAATTCTCAGGTATTGGCATAAAAAAGATGAAAAAATAATAGAGCTTTACCGCAGCAAAATTATTTATGATTTCCCTGTGGATGCTATTATTTCAGCAAGTGATATAACAGAGGTTGTAACTCTTCTTAAAGGAACACCCTTCTATAATATTCTTGCAAAAGAAATTCCTGCCTACCTTGAACACAAGACTCTTTTTCCACTGGAATTGGCCATTGACAAAGATTATTTCACTCGTTTCTGGAAAATTACTGAATCACTTAGCCGTAAGGACAAACTAATTGTAAAAAGATTAGTAGGCCTTGAGGTTGATATACGAAACCTTAATTGGATGACTCGCTTTAAAAAATACTATGATATTTCTTCCACAGACATAATAGAAATGCTTTTACCCTATGGATACAGAATAAAATCAGGTGAAATTCAGGATGTCATGGCTGGGGGAAGTGCAAAAAAACTTTTGGCAAAAATAGTGGGTAGTGCCACTGTTTTTCTTCCAGAAGAAGAGCAGGGAGAGGAGGCCTCTCTGGAACTTATGGAAAGAATCCTCTATGAGGTTCTTCTGGCAGAAGCTAAACGGGCATTTGGCCAATTTCCCTTTACCATAGGGGCTGTTATAGGATATTTTATTTTGATTCAGATTGAAGTAAAGAATATAAAAACACTAATTGAAGCCAAAATATATGGACTTTCTCCAGATGAAACTGAGGCTCTTCTTATTGTATGAGGTAATATATGTTTACTCCTGAGAAAATGGATCAGGTCCATGTGGTTTTTTTTGAAAAAGATGTAGACCAAGTAGCTGATACTGTCGTTAGACAGGGGACACTTCAGATTGTCGATACTGCTGATATGGAATCCTGGGCAGAGGAGCTTTCCAGAGTCGGGACAGGACAAAAAACTACTGAAATGGAAGAACGACAGAAAAAGGTTGAGACGCTTTTAAAGGACCTTGGCATAACACCGGATTTAAGCAATACTACGCCATCAGAGAAATCTTGGGAAGAGCTCGATCAAAAAATTGCCGATATAGAAGATTCAGTTCAGGAAGAGATCAACTCCAAGAAAAAGATTGAAAATGAGCTTACCAGATTAAATGAATTCAGGGGCTTGCTGGAAGGCGCTCCAATTTTAGAGCTGCCTATTATTGAGAGCAGAGACAGGCATTCCTATCTTGCTGTTGAAATGGGTCAATTAGCTGAAGAGAATATGGAAATTTTAAAGCATAACTTAGAACCAATTCTTCATGTTCTTTATCCAATGGGTCGTTCAAATGGCATGGTTACTTTGTTGGTAATTGCTTTGAAGCGCGATCAGGAGAGACTTCGAACTGCTATGAAAGAAACAGGCGTTGAACCAGCGGTCTGGGAGAAAGAAAAGGAGCTTCCCTCGCCTGAAATTCTTAAGAATCTTGAACCTGAAATTAAGCAATTAAAAGAAAAAGCCTTTTTGATAGATGAAAAACTAAGAAAAATAGCTTTTGAGAACAGAGAATTCCTGCGTTCAGTTCTTTTTCGTCTCAAACGAGATATACTGAAACAGGAAATAGTAAAATACTTTCGGCGGACAGAGCGCACATATCTTCTTTCTGGCTGGCTTCCCAGAGAGGACAGAGAAGATTTTGTCAGTAAAATCCTGAGAGCAACTCAGAATCGGTGTGTTGTTGAAACTGTTCCTGCAGAAAAGGTTTTATCCGTTCAAAAGGGAGAAGTACAGGTGCCTGTACAGTTAAGGAATCCATCTGTTCTCAAGCCTTTTGAGCTTCTCACGAAGACATACGGTATACCTGCATATCACTCCATAGATCCTACCCCAATTCTGGGGATCAGTTTTCTTTTGATGTTCGGTATGATGTTCGGTGATGTTGGTCACGGGTTAATTCTGGCTCTTCTCGGTGTTTTTATGGCTAAAAAAGGTCAGAAAAAAACTTACAAAAGTGCAGGGCTTCTTCTCTTCTATGCAGGATGTGCCAGTATTATTTTTGGATTTTTGTTTGGCAGTATTTTTGGTCTTGAGAATCTTATTCCAACTCTCTGGGTTAAACCGATGGATTCTATTTCAGAACTTTTCAAGGTGGCAATCTTCTTTGGAATCGGAATGATTTCACTGGCTATTTTGGTCAATGTTATTAATGGTATTTTGAAGCGGGATTTCTTGGACATGATTTTTGATAAAGCAGGTTTATTGGCTGCTGTTGTTTATTGGTGTGGTATAATAGTGGTTACCAGGATGCTTACAACTGAGGCCGAAGCCAGAGGGGAAGTTCCTTTTTTTGTACCTGTTTTACTGCTGATTTCAATAGTACTTCTTTTTTTGAGAGAGCCTATTGTGCATTTGTTTCAGGGAAAGCGTAAGCTCTTTCCAGAGGGTGTGCTTACAGGTATAATGGGAGGTGGTGTAGAAATACTGGAAATTTTTCTTGGCTTTTTAGCTAATACTGTTTCATTTATCCGTGTGGCAGCTTTTGGTCTGGCCCACGTAGGTCTTTTTATGGCAATTTTTTCCCTTTCCGATGCTGTTCATGGAATGGCAGGCGGAATAGTTTCGGCACTTGTGCTGATCTTTGGTAATATACTAATCATTGCCCTTGAAGGTCTGGTTGTTAGCATACAGGCAGTTCGTCTAGAATTCTACGAATTTTTCAGTAGATTTTTTCAGGAAACTAATATAGCCTATACCCCTGTGAAGGCAGAATTAGAGGGAGAATAAGTGATGTTGTTGCTAACCATTTACCCTGAGTTTGCTGACGGGGCCTGTCCTGAGCCTGTCGGAAACACCGTGTGTTCAGGGTCAAACCGAAGAGATTCATCTTTATTAATATTAAGAGCTTATTTAAACATTCTTGAAAGGAGGTACCAAATTGAAAACTATTTCCAGAGAAAATTTTAGAAAAAAAATTGCTGGTTTTGGGCTCCTGCTTGTTTTCCTTATTTTTATTGTTATGGGGCTTGGTGCATTTAAAGTTGTAGCGGGAACTCAAGAGGCAAAGACTCTTCCCGATTCTGTCGCTTCTGTCCAGCAGAAAGCTCCAGCAAAACCTACTGATTCTGGTGTTATTAAATTTGCCTTTTTAGCAGCTTCTATTGCCGTTGGTGTCGGATCCCTCGGAGCTGGTGCAGCCGTAGGATATGTCGGGGCTGCTGCTATGGGTGCTATTGGAGAGAAACCCGAACTCGCAGGTCGTGCCCTTATTTTTGTAGGTCTGGCCGAAGGAATTGCTATCTACGGTCTGATAATCGCAATAATGATTCTTGGAAAGGTGTAATAATTGAAATTCTACGTCATTGGAGATGAAGACACTGTTTTAGGCTTTAGGTTAGCCGGAGTAGATGGGGAGATAGTGAAAACCGCTGGTGAGACCAAAGAAGCCTTAGAAAGAGCATTCCAGATGGAAGATCTTGGGGTTATCATTATTCCCGAAAGATTAGCAGGAGCTGTCCGCCAGCAGGTGGATCAATACGTTTACAAAACTACCTTTCCTCTTATTATTGAAATCCCGGATCGTCTTGGTCCAGTGGAAGGACGGCCAGAAATAAGAGATTTAATCCGGGCAGCGGTGGGAGTGAGTTTTTAGCTAAACCCTATCAAAGATGAGGTAAAATAAAACATTAACCAAAAACCATTTGGGGTTATTGATGAAGTCTGTTGAGGAGAATACAGAGTCATCCGATATTTTAAAGAAAGAAATTCAGACTCAATCAAAGGCAGAAGCTGAAGGGATACTAGAACAGGCAAAAAGAGAAGCTGCTCTAATTCTCGAAGATGCCAGAAAGGAAGCTGAAAAGATTAAGAATGATCTTTTGAAAAAGGCTAAAGTTCAAGCTGATGGGATTCGGCAGAAAATTCTTTCAGGAGTTCATCTTGAAATCAATAAACAGGCTCTTCAAGATAGAGAAGAATTGATTTCAAAGGTGTTCCAGCTTGTAGAGGATAAAATTAATCAATTTCGTCAGAGCGGTTCTTATCTTCCTTTTCTTAAGAAATTGGTGCTTGAAGGAATAATGGCTCTTGGTGAAGAAAAGATTCTTGTTCTACCTGGTGAACTTGAGAAAAAACTTTTGACTAAGAAAGTTCTTTCTCAAATAGAAAAAGAGGCACACGAAAAGTATGGGAGAAAAGTTGTTCTTTCTCTCTCAAACCAAATTCTTACTGAAGGAGGCGTTATTTTAGAGACATTCGATGGTAAAACAAGATTTGACAATAGATTCTCTGCCCGGATTAAGCGAATTGAGAATGATATGCGGCTTGTGGCTGTGAGGAAGGTGATGGGAGAGGGAAATAACCCGTCAAATGGTTTAAGAAACAGAGTTAATAAAAACAGATAGCACAATAGTTGTATTTTCCCTATAGGATGATATTTGGAGTATCTTAAGGCGAGGCAGAATGAAAAATAGGGCTATCATGACATGCAAGAAATATTAGCTAAAGAAAAAAATTTTTATAACAATTTTTATGAGTTACCTTCACTCTTGGAAAAATTATTTGACAGAAAGGTAGAACTATTGCCTTCTGTTGATGAATTATTTGAACTGGAATTGGCCTATTTGGAATATAATTGTCTCCCTGAAGAAACTTTACTGGATAGATTAGCCTATTTCAAATTGATCGATGGAAAATTCACGAAGCATTGTTTAATGTATAATCATTCTATTAAGGTTCTTACGGATAATCGTTCTAAAAGTACTAAAGAATATTTTGAGAATAGATTATTTTCTACAGGTTATGCAACTCACGGATTGTTTCCCTATCGTGGAAAGTTCCACCCTCAGTTAATTAAGGCTCTCATTAATATTATTGGAATAAAAGAAGGTGAAACTATTTTAGATCCTATGTGTGGTAGTGGAACTACAAATATTGAAGCTGCCTTAATGGGTATAGATTCTTATGCAATTGATTTGAGTCCTTTTTGTCAATTTATGACAAAAGTAAAGTATAATAGTTTGTCTCTGGATATTAAATTATTAGAAGGGATTTCAAATAAATCAGAGCAGTTATTTAATTTCTTTAACGTTAATGATGTGAAATCTCAATTAGGAAAAATCGTGGATAATGGGAAATTGAAAATTTATGAATTGGCTTTTCTTGCTTTTTTGGATGCTTTAGGATATTCTAAAAGGGTAGTCAAGTCAACCCACAAAGAGCTTTTTGCCAAGGTATTAAAAAGATATGAAAATATAGTAGCTAATTTTGTTATAAATAGTTCAAAATATATAACCGATTTAGGAAAACTTAATATCTTAGAAAATGCTAATGCTATGAAAATGTCTTTAGAGGATAATTCGATTGATGGGGTAATTACCTCGCCTCCATATTCATTTGCAATTGATTATGTAAAAAACGATGAAGCACAATTAAATTTTTTAGGATATGATATTGATAATATTAGAAGTAATATGATTGGATTAGTTGGTAAGAACAAAAAAGAACGTTTGGAAAACTATTTTAGGGATATGGAACAAGTATGTTCGGAAGTTGCAAGAGTGCTAAAAAAAGATAAATATTTTGTGATGATTATAGGTTCGAATACCAATCAGACAGGGGGTATTAGATTGG
>CAYYPT010000069.1:0-13059 GCA_964473625.1 uncultured bacterium
TTGTTTATTATTTTATAATTTAATGGATACCCTTTTTAGAGTGGACTCATTAAACTTTTGTAAATTCTCACTGATACGGTAAAATTCTAAATTCAAACGCCCACAACTCTATTTTTGAGTTCCTGTTATCTCAGTTAAATTATTTCCATATTTTACAAAAGTTCAGTAAACAACTACACCTCACGCTCTTTCCAGCACACCGTTTGCCTTTGCATCTGCTCTCTTTAAGAGAAGTGCGAAGATTAGACCAAAAAGTCCTAAAGAAGCAAACATTACCATACTTGATGTATATGTATGAGTCAAATCTCTAAGTTTTCCATTGAGATACGGGAAAAGGGCAAGTCCTATATTCTGAATCATTGTCATAAGTCCAAAGGCTGTTCCCACATGCTCTTTTTTTACAACAAGTGGAATCGATGGCCACATGGCAGCAGGAACGAGCACAAAGGCAATCCCAAGCGATGCCATAGGATATGCAGGATATATTTTTGTAACTCCCATAAGCAGATGGCTCGGTATCATAATCAAGGATCCTATTATCATTAAAGTAGCTCTTTTCCCTATTTTATCAACAAGATGCCCTGCAAATGGGGCTGCAATCATAGATGCAAATATAATAATTGAAGTTATTCCTCCTGCTGTGCTGAACATATGGAAGAAATTGTTGAAAACCTGGTACAAAAAGCCTCCTGTGGTTTTGGCCACACGAGCAATTCCCCATTTATCAACAAAGAAATCTGTTGAAAGTGCTGTAAAGGGGAAAATTGCAGAATAGAATGTAACACAGAGCATTGTTACATACCAGAAACTGGGCGTAAAGTGTTTAATATCCTTTAAGACAATTTTTTCTTCTGTTTCCTCATCTTTTAATTTCAGAGCACTTTCGCCATGCTTGTCCATTATTACATATACAATATTTGCTAAGAGCGAAACCGCACAGAAGAGTACAGCCGCTATAAGAGCATATCTATAACCGCCAAAGTGGGTGGAAATCAACTCTCCAGTATTAAAACTGAATATTGTCCCCAACCGGCTGACTGTCAATGCTATGCCAAAAGAAAGGGCCAGTTCCTTCCCCTTAAACCATCTGGCGAGTATAGCGCTCTGAGCCACCACCAGAGGCTCTGATCCTGCACCGAAAACAAAACGCCCAAGGAAAAGTACTGGTACACTGTGAGCGAGTGCTACAATGGTAGCTCCAATAAACACAAGTATAGAAAATATCATACTGGCTTTTCTTGTTCCCAGTCGATCGATTAGAAAACCTCCGATCAGGACAGAAAGAATGGCTGCGATACTGTACATTGTGTACATAGAACCTACTGTTTCACGAGCTGCGCCAAGATCCTGTATAAGAGTAGGTGCTATGGCGCCAATTATGTCGTAAGCAAAATAACTTCCGAATGTCAGAAGGCTAACAAAAATCAGTATGGTAAATCTATAGAGTTTTGTGCTGGGATGAAAACCCCGATGTCCCCCGGGTACTGTGAAATTCTCTGTCATTTTGAAACCTCCATAATTGTATTGATAACTGTGCTCTTTTCGTACCCCATGTCTTGTAATGCACATATATCGAGAGATTTTATTTGAAGTCTTCTGATAGCCTGAACTGCTGCCCACGAAGCAGAAAGAGTTGTCAGACAGGGGACATTATAGGCCATAGCCGTTCTTGTAATGCTGTACTCGTCACTTCGAGAGATTTTTCCCAGGGGTGTATTTATAACGACTTGAATCTCTCCGTTAATAATCAGATCTAAAACGTTGGGCCTGCCTTCAACCACTTTGAGTACAGATTTTGCTGGTATTCCTGCATGCCGCAGAGCTTTGAATGTACCTTCTGTGGCAAGAATTCCAAAACCTAATTCATACAACTGTCTTGCAATAGCAATAACAGACATTTTATCGTTATCGTTTACACTGATAAAAACATTTCCCTTCTGGGGAAGTCCATATCCTGCAGCAAACTGGGCTTTTGCAAATGCACCACCAAAAGTGGTATCCAGCCCCATTACTTCACCGGTGGAGCGCATTTCCGGCCCCAGATATGTTTGTACATTGGGAAACTTCATAAATGGGAAAACAGGTGTTTTAACTGCTACCATATGGTTAAGATTCTGCTCCTGGATACCAAGTTCCCCCAGGGTCATGCCTGCTATTATTTTTGCTGCAATTTTTGCCCAGGGTACTCCTGTTGCTTTACTTACAAAAGGAACTGTGCGCGAGGCTCTGGGATTTACTTCAAGCACATAAATAATACCATCGCGGAGAGCAAATTGTACATTGAGAAGTCCTTTTACATCAAGAAGACGAGATAGAGAAATCGTCTGATCAATAATTATACGGCGGTCCTCATCGCTGAGCATGTAAGGGGGAAGCACGCAAGAACTGTCACCCGAATGGATACCTGCTTCCTCAATGTGCTGCATCAAACCGCATATCAGAGTTTTATGACCATCGGAAATGGCATCCACATCAAACTCAAAAGCATCTTCTAAAAATTTGTCAACCAAAATTGGATGGTCAGGAGAAACTGCAGCAGCTTCTGTAATATATCGCTCAAGAGATGTCTCATCATAAACAATTTCCATTGCCCTGCCGCCAAGGACATAGGAAGGCCTGACAAGTACAGGATAACCGATTTCTTCAGCAATTTTTTTTGCTTCCGTAAATGTAAATGCTGTTCCCCATTTGGGCTGGCGAATACCAGCGTTTTTAATGAGTCTGCCGAACCGTTCTCTATCCTCTGCCAGATCAATTGACTCAGGAGAAGTTCCCAGAATGTTTACACCTTTTGCTTCCAGTCCTCTGGCTAATTTTAAGGGTGTTTGTCCGCCAAACTGGACAATAACTCCATCAGGTTTTTCAAAATTGACAACGTGTAAAACATCCTCCAATGTAAGCGGCTCAAAATAAAGCTTGTCTGCGGTATCATAGTCAGTAGAAACAGTTTCAGGATTATTGTTTATCATTATGGTTTCGTAGCCGATTTCTCTGAGAGCTTTAACAGCGTGAACACAGCAGTAATCAAATTCAATTCCTTGACCAATTCTGTTGGGCCCACTTCCCAGGATAATAACTTTTGGTCTTTTGTTGCAACGTGCCTCATTTTCAGTTTCGTATGTTCCGTAGAGATACGATGTTTCAGATTCAAATTCTGCAGCACACGTATCAACTGTTTTGTAAACAGGCAATATCTTTTTCTCGTTACGCTTCGTTCGTATTTCTTCTTCGGTTATACCTGTAAGTTGAGCAATTCTTCTGTCTGAGAAACCCATTCTTTTTGCTGATTTTAATATTTTAGGGTTGGAAGGACTTTTCTCCACGAGTTTTTTCTCAAATTTTATAATTTCCTCAAGTTGTGCAAGGAACCACGGATCTACTCCTGTCAGGTTGTACAACTCCTCAATTTTCATGCCCCGACGCAGAGCTTCCCCAATCTGGAATATACGATCGTGTGAAGGTTTCTTCAATTGTTTCTTTAACTGCTCATCGTCTATTTTCTCCTCAGAGTCTAGACCATAACTTTCAATCTCAAGCGATCTTAGTGCTTTCTGAAATGCTTCAGTAAAAGTTCGACCAATGCCCATGGTCTCACCAAGGGATTTCATCTGAGTTCCAAGAGTGGGTTCTGTCTGGGGAAATTTTTCAAAGTCCCAGCGGGGTATTTTGACAACCACGTAATCAATGGTCGGTTCAAAAGATGCGGGCGTTTTCCCTGTAATATCATTGGGTATTTCATCAAGTGTAAGGCCAACCGATAGCTGGGCAGCGATTTTTGCAATTGGAAATCCTGTTGCCTTTGAAGCTAAGGCAGAACTTCTTGAAACTCTGGGGTTCATTTCTATGACAACCATTCGCCCGTTTCTGGGATTGATTGCAAACTGAATATTTGATCCCCCTGTTTCTACACCAATTTCTCTTATAATCGCTATGGCAGTATCCCGCATGAACTGGTACTCACGGTCAGTAAGAGTCTGTGCAGGGGCCACTGTGATGGAGTCGCCAGTGTGAATGCCCATTGGATCAAGATTTTCTATGGAACAAATAATCACAACATTGTCTTTGAGATCCCGCATTACCTCTAATTCAAATTCCTTCCAGCCAACAATTGATTCCTCAATTAGAACCCCCCCAATCGGACTGTGGTTAAGGCCCCACTCTGCCTGTTTCTGATATTCTTCTACGTTATAAGCAATACTTCCACCTGTTCCTCCCAGAGTGTAGGCAGGACGGATAATTGCCGGATATCCTATTTCTGAAATCAAGTCCATTGCTTCGTTAAGATTTCTTGCAAACCCGCCTTTTGGAAGATCCAGTCCAATTTTCGACATTGCCTTCTTAAAAAGTTCTCTGTCCTCTGCCTTCTGAATGGATTCCAGTTTAGCACCTATAAGTTCTACCCCAAAGCGATCCAGTATTCCCGCATTGGACAGCTCAACACTAAGATTAAGACTTGTCTGTCCTCCCATTGTTGGAAGAAGAGCATCGGGCCGTTCCTTTTCAATGATCTTTGCAACAGTTTTTAGATTAATTGGTTCAATATAGGTTTTATCAGCCAGTTCAGGGTCTGTCATAATAGTTGCGGGATTCGAATTGACAAGAATGACTTCGTATCCCAGATTTTTTAAAGCTTTGACTGCCTGAGTTCCAGAATAGTCAAACTCACATGCCTGGCCAATAACAATTGGACCCGAACCTATAATTAAGATCTTGTTTATATCTTCTCGCTTTGGCATATCGATTTAAATTTTGTTTTTCTCCATCATCTCATAAAATTCTTTAAAAAGGTAAAATGAATCGTGGGGACCAGGCGATGCTTCAGGATGATACTGTACAGAAAAGATTGGATACTCCTGATGTTCAATTCCTTCAACGGTCCCGTCGTTCAGATTGATGTGTGTTACAGTAAAGCCGGAATCTTTTAATGAATTCTCGTCCAGTGCAAAGATATGGTTTTGGGCTGTTATTTCGATAGTGTTTGTTTTGAGATTTTTCACAGGATGATTGCTTCCATGATGACCAAATTTCAGTTTGTATGTTCTGGCTCCCAGTGCCAGCCCGAGAATCTGATGCCCCAGACAAATACCAAAAATCGGGTAAAAGCCCACAAGTTTACGAATGTTTCCTACAGCATAAGGAACTCCAGAAGGATCCCCTGGTCCGTTTGAAAGAAATATTCCATCAGGAGATATTTTTCTTATGTTCTCGGCAGAAGTGGATGCTGGCACTCTTATTACTTTTATTCCGAAGGAGGCCATCAGTCGTAAAATATCGTGTTTAATTCCAAAATCAAAACCAACTACTTTGAATCTATCTTTACCTGGAGGTTCTATTTTTCTATAATACCATTTATTCGAAACGCCTTTTTCCCATTCTTCAACATTTTCCACAGTAACATACTGTACAAGATCCCTTCCTTCTATTCCTGGATGATTTTTTAATCTTTCTTTTAGTTGAGTAATAGAGAGTCCCTCATTGGAGAGAATACCCATCATTGAACCTTTTTTACGGATGTGACGGGTGAGTTCGCGGGTATCTATTTGATGAATTCCGCATATACCATATTCTGTCAGGTAACTATCCAGACTTTGCTGAGACCTGTAATTGCTTGGAGTCAAGCACAACTCACGGACAATAAATCCTTCTACCTGAGGTTTAACAGATTCGACATCTTCAGCATTAATTCCGTAATTCCCGATGTGGGGATATGTCATCGTTACAATCTGTCCCTTGTAGGAAGGATCAGTTAAAATCTCCTGGTATCCTGTCATCCCTGTATTAAAAACAATTTCTCCAACCGCAGTCCCCTGAGCTCCAAATCCTTCCCCGTGAAAGATTTTCCCATCTTCTAAAATCAGTACTGCTTTCACTAAGTTACCTTTTGTAGAGTCTTAAGTAGGTCCTGTTAATTTGAAAAACAAGTTAACTGTTTTGTTAGTAATATTCAAGATTTTTTTGTAAATCCTTAATGCATCAACTTAGAATAAAAACAGATATGAAAAAGCCCACTGTTAGTGGGACTTACAAAACAATAACCATTCAGGAATGACTGACTTTCTTTTTGTACAAAATAAAAACTTACGAGATCTATTCATCAAATTAATTTTTTAGCTTTCTCTATCTGGATTTTTACTTTTTCAGGATTGGTAGATCCTGTAGTTTTTTTCTGGTTTACAGAATGAACAGGGTCAAAGAGTTCAGATACTTTTTCATCAAAAAGATAGCTGAATTTTTTTAATTCTTCCAGTTTCAGTTCATTAAGTCTTTTACCTTCTCTTTCCGCGTGATAAACAATTGCACCTACAATACCGTGTGCTTCCCTGAAAGGAACTCCCTTTTCAACCAGATAGTCAATCATGTCAGTGGCAAAAAGAGAGGGGTCTATTTGATTTTCTATTTGTTTCTTGTTAAGTTTTATCTTTCCTACTACCTGTTCAAAAACCTCAAGAACTCTCAGCGTATTTTCCACGCCGTGATGTAGAGGAACTTTATCTTCCTGTAGATCTTTGTTATATGTCAGTGGAAGCCCTTTCAAAACAACAAATAACTGAGTTAAATTTCCAAAAAGCTCTCCAGAACTTGCCCGTACGAGTTCAAAAAAATCTGGATTTCGTTTCTGCGGCATTAAACTGCTCGACGTAGAGATTGTATTTGCCAGAAGAATATAACCGAATTCCTGTGATGAGAAAATAATAAAATCCTCAGCGTATCGTCCCAGATCAAGAAGGATGATAGAAAGCACAAAAAGAGTTTCAAGGATAAAACTTCTATCAGCAACTGAATCCATTGAGTTTTCAGTTATTGACCCAAATCCCAGTTGTTCACTCAGGTATTCCCTATCGACAGGCAGTGTTGTCCCTGCTAAGGCTCCTGCACCGAGAGGAAGCTTGTCAATGCGCTTCAATAGATCCGCTAATCTTTCCTTCCCGCGCTGAAGTGGCCAGAAAAGCGACATTATGTAATGAGAAAAAAGCACGCATTGACCCTGTTGGAGATGAGTATAGGCGGGCATGATTACATCGAAATAGTCCTCTGCAAGTTTCACAACTGAAGTTTGAATTCTCTTTAGCCTTTCAATTAATTGGGGGATTTTGGTTTTGAGATACAATTTCTCATCAGTAACTACCTGTTCATTTCTACTTCTCCCTGTGTGAAGTTTTTTGCCGGTTTCTCCAATCTCCTCAATCAACATTAGCTCAACAGCTGAATGTATATCTTCAAATTGATCCAGGTTTTGTCCCAGCTGAATTTGTTTTTTTACTCTCCCCAGACCTGAGACTATCTTTTTTACCTCTGTTTCCGTTAAAACAGATGCTTTTCCCAGTGCCTTGGCATAGGCAATGGAAGAGTTAATCTCTTCTTCCCAGAGAAAACAATCTTTTTCAATAGAAGCATTAAAAGATTCTAATATAGGGATTTCTTCTCTCTCTTTGAATCTTTTGTCCCAGACTTTCGTATTTTTACCCTTTCATAAAATCTGTTACTTTTTTGCCCTGCTTTGTCATGATTGCATTGTGGGCCTTAAGGCGAATTGCATTGATGTTTATAAATCCCCTTGAGTCTTCCTGGCTGAAACCGCCTTCAATATCCATGCTTGATAGTTCTTTGTCATACAGAGAACTTGGAGATTCCCTGCCGAGAACGGAGACGTTCCCTTTATATATTGAGAGATAAACAATACCGTCGATTACTTCCTGACTCTTATTGATTGCCGCCATGAGAAAATCCATTTCAGGGGAGAACCAGAAACCGTTGTAAACGAGTTCGGAGAACTTTGGCGTAAGCATATCGCGGAGCCTCATGACCTCTCTATCCATTGCAATTCCCTCGATATCCATATGGGCAATTCGGAGTATGGTCATTCCCGGCGTTTCATAAACTCCTCTGCTTTTGATTCCCACAAAACGATTTTCTACAATATCTATCCGCCCAACACCATTCTCTGCACCTATCTTATTAAGATAAGTGAACAACTCATAAGGTTTGGTCTTTTCAACATGATTTGTTTCATCCACTACCTTAATAGGAATACCGTCCTTGAAATGGATTTCAATGAGTGTTTCCCTGTCAGGGGCGTCCTTTGGACTTTTTGTCATAGAGTAAACAGATTCATCCGCTTTTACTTTAGGATCCTCAAGAACCCCCGATTCATGACTTATATGAATAAGATTGGCATCCTCACTGTAAGGTTTCTCTTTGGATGCTTTTATCTCAATGCCGTATTTGCTGGCATAGTTAATCATATCTGTTCTGCCCTGAAATTCAGAAAGAAATTCCCTATCTTTCCACGGTGAGAGGATTTTAATTTTTGGATCCAGCGCATAATAGCTAAGTTCGAATCTCACCTGGTCGTTTCCTTTGCCAGTAGCGCCGTGGGAAACAAATTCTGCTTTCTCTTTGTGGGCGATTTCGATCTGACGTTTGGCAATAAGAGGTCTGGCCAGCGATGTACCTAAAAGATACCTTCCTTCATATATGGCATTTGCCTTAATAGCAGGGAAGATGTAATCAGTTACCAGTTCTTCTTTGAGATCTTCAACATAAACTTTTGCCGCCCCTGTTTTCAAAGCCTTTTCTTTTGCAGCTTTCAGGTCGTCTTTCTGTCCTACATCCGCTATATATGCAATAACTTTGTAATTTTTCCCTACAAGCCACTTTAGTATGACAGACGTATCCAATCCCCCTGAATATGCAAGAACAACTTTACACATATACTTCCTCTCTTTTATACTATTCCCAATAAATCCTGAAATTCTTTCTCAACGACTTTTCTGTTTTTGTCTGTGTCAACAACCAGCAGTATTGTATCATCGCCGGCAATTGTACCCAGGATTTCCTTATGATCCAGGCCGTCAATAAGACTTGCTATACTATTTGCATTTCCTGGAGAAGTTTTTATCAAAATCAAATTATTTGTGCTTTTGATACCAGTGACGAAGTTTTTGAACAAAATGCGAAGCCGATTGTAAACCAGGTTTTTTGAGACTTTTTCCACCGTTTTATATCTATACAAACCTGGCGCTACTCTTACCTTAACAAAACCCAATTCCTGAAGATCTCTTGATATTGTCGCCTGTGTGGTTACAATACCGTGTTTTTTAAGCTCATTAAGCAGGTGATTCTGGTCCCCAACCGACTGCTCCTCTATGATTTTTTTCAGGAAATGCTGTCTCTCTATTTTTGTATATTCATTCATAATATATGCATAAATATACACAATAATATTCTTTTTGTCAAGTTTTTTCTCGAAAGCAGGTGGAAAAAATAAGCGTAATGAGTATCCCGGGAATTGTTATGTCTCTTCAGTTGGGCGGGTAAGTTTTAATGTTGGACAAAACTTCTCAGCTAAAGGTGATTCACATTCGTCCTTGATTCCAGTCTGATGTTCGTCATGTATCACCCAAAACTCCGGATAAAGCGTATTACCAGTAGTAGTATAGTTACCAGAAGACTGGATGGCTGTATAATATGAATCTGAGACATAAGCCATCATGTCTATCAAATCTGGATCATAGTCCCAGGAGATGTAGTAATTCAGAACAACATAACCGTTGGCATCAGTGTAGCTTGTTGCGCCTCTAACAAACATTTCCAATATCACTCTATCATGCGCCCAGACAGAAAATGTAACCCGGATATTGGGCTTGGGATTGCCATATCCGTCGTAAACGTGAACAAAAGCACTGTAAGTTTGGGCTTTTTATATCGTCCAGTGTACACTAAAACTATAAACTGTAAAATTCCCACAGTTATCAAATTCTCTTGTATAACTAGGCTGCTGTAAGGTCGTCATGTCGAATTTAAAATTAAGTGGAATCTTTTTTCCGGTTATTGTATATAATGGAAGTTGAAACCCGAAACCAAATGTTATGTCATCCAAAAGATCTTTATTTGATGAGTAACCATAATCGTCCAGGGTTTCTCTATAATAGCCCAATCTGAATGCAAACATCTCGAAAAGAGAGATTTCTGTGCCCATTTTAAAACCTGTCCGATATTTTGAGTTAAATAGATCTTGATATTCGGAAGTAAACAAGATACTAAATATATTTAACTTTGGCGAAAACATTTTCTTATAGAGAGATAATTTATAAGAACCCCCTAACCGGAATATAACAGGTAAAGCATTTTTTTGTCCTTCAAATCCAATTTTTGCACAATTAATGTTAAATAAACTGGCCCCTATTAAGATTCTTTGATTGATCCCTTTTCTCCCCCTAAACTTAAAAACTTTTAAGAGTCCAACATCAACAGGATAAATGACCCTATACGCATAAAATGATCGTTGAAAAGATTTTTTTTGAATCAAATCAATATTAAAACCCAACGAAAAATCTTTAGTAGGTTTAAACGCATAGCTTAATATAAACATTGAAATGAAATCTGAATCCGTATCTCCGTTATATTCTATTCCGCCATAATTGAAACGAAACCTGCTCAAGCCTATGTTACCATAATTTTTAAAATCATAATTTATGCCAATAAAATTGTAATTTGCATTTTGCAATAAATAATATGGTTCTGCATACGAACCACTCAATGACAAGCCATTGTTAAAAGAAAACCCCGCAGGATTATAAAAGGATGAAAAAACATCTCCCATTATTGCCACACCACATCTTCCCACAGCTTCTGTCCTTGCACTCGGTTGACGGCCAAAATAAAGCTCTTCAAGGCTTCTCGTATATATAGTATTACTCTGTGCAAGTATAGCACAGGGTAACAAAAACAAATAAATGAAAACAAGCACCTTTTTAAAATTTTCTTTCTCCATTGGTCAATCTCCTTTTCGAATGTTAAGATATGATCTTTTGCTATACTAACTATAAGAAAAGGTGAAAAAAAGATTCCACAGAGTAAAAGTAGTCATTTATCCTCCGAGTCTTTGTTTTTTTCATTAAAGATTTTGGAATGCTCAAAGTTTATAATGTAGTTATTCCAAACCAAAATTTATTGAGGTAATTCCTCTGATAATAACATAAAACATACAAAAGACCGCAATTATTTCTATTACCGACTTGGCCTTCAACTTCTTAGAAGAAATTCTGATACGTTGTATTTTAGCAATTTCATGCCACTTTAAATCAATCTCAGAAATTTTGTTAATTCTTAATATCAAGGATTTTTTCGTTATTAAACGAACAACCCCCCTTTTTTCTCCATCATTACGAAGTGAAATCAAAACCTGATCACCTAAATTGAGCCAGTGAGAAATACTATAGAAATATTCCTTTGCACATAGAAACTCACAAGATTTAACATCCTCTTTTTTGATACGAACTTTTTTATAGGCACGGTTATAAAAAACCAAAAAGTTGTTTCCCTCGTTAACTATAAAACCCTCTATCAACTTACCATCAGTTAGTTTTAATCTTACAAGTTCGTTTGATTCAATAGCAAATTGCAGTCCGTTTTCGTATATTGAATTTCTGTGAAAGCAAGAAGTTAAGAAACCAATTGAAATTATTAGGAACACAACAAAATACTTAACTGGTCTAATTCTTCCTACCCTATTGATTGTTTCAACAAACATTTTAATGTTCCTGGACATATGCTATAGTTTTTAAAGGGGAAAACCTAATTAAAATTCCCCAGACTTGCTAAAAGTGACGTATAGGCAAATAATCCAATAACAAGAAGAAAAAGACCAGCGGTTATAAATACATTGGGAGCATGACTTTTTTTCTGTTTTTGAATTCTATAAATCAAACCAATTTTAACTGATTCCTGTTTCATAACTCCGTTTTCTACTTTGCCTATGATAATTTTGTCTTTCTCTTGTTCTATAAAAATGCCTTTTATTTGCGTACTATTTTTTAGTGTAATAAAAACTAAATCCCCTTTCTTTAATGCCAAAATTTTATCATTGATTTGGAAACTTCCAAATTTTTCATACGAACAATTAATATTGACTATTAGAATAAAATAAGCCATCAAAAGAAAACAAATAAAGACATTGTTTTTATTGCGTATGAAAGAACCGCCATCAATTTTATCTGGGACATAAGCCGTCATGTCTATTATTCTATCCTCTGCAGTAACTGTAAGACTCACCCAGATAGTGGGCTTGGGTGGGCTTGGGATTGCTTCCTGACTCGCAGATCTGCCATAGGAACCAGAATACCAATAGCGAATTGGCTACTTCTTATCTTTATCATTTATCTTTATATTGGCTGTATCCGGTAATGAATTGAAGATATATCTATCTTTTGCACCAATCGATCCTCCTATGGGGCAACCAAATACAAGTCCAGAAAAAGCAGCACCTATTAGAAATCCTTTGGGTAGTGCTTCCATTCCCGCACGAACAGGATCACCATATTCGGTTAAACTATAGCCAAATACGTATCCTATGAATCCACCGATTGTGCCTCCTATCAATCCTGAGATGAACATTCCTTGAAATGCACCTTTATTCCTATTTTCAAAAGTAATCGATTGTATTTCTGAAATGGGGAAAATATGTTTTTTCTGTAATCCAAGTTCAATAACAGCTATCGAGTCGAGCATTATATTTATGTTTTGTACCTTTATTATTCGGCCGTCTATAAGTTTTATCAATCCCTGCTTTTCTTTAAACTTTCTATTTACTATTTCACAGTATTTATCAGTATGTTCGATTATATGATTTGAAGTACAGCTAACAGATACAAACAGTAAAATCATTATAGTAAAAATAATGTTTTTCACAGCGTTAACCTTCTTAGAAGTTTCAATATCAATTTTTATAACTAGCTAATTGAAGCCAAGATCCAATTTGTTAAGAGGAATAGGCATAATACCCAAAAAACCAAAATCTGTGCTTATTTTTTTATTCTCTAAGAAAATAAAATCAAATGCAGCAAAAATTAACCAGCCAGAATCAATAGTGACCATTGGTCGGAACCTTGTTTTATTGCTATCCTGATAAAACATGAATCCCAATCCTCCACCCAAAAAAAGGAGATTCTCTGAAAAAGGTGTATAACCAGCTTGTAATTCAATGAAATTATATTTTTCATAGAGATATTTGGCTTTTCTGAAAAGAGGTGACTTAACGCCAAATGTAATGTTGTAATA
>CAYYPT010000070.1:0-7889 GCA_964473625.1 uncultured bacterium
AGGAAAGGGAAAGGTCCTGGAGAAATGTTGTATTCCTACGATATGACGATAGACAAAGCTGGGAATATTTACATATCAGATGATAAAAACAGTCGGGTTGAGGTATTTTCTGGGAACGGAAAATTTTTATACGTGTTTAATGTTCCTTCCAATCCTTTTCAAATTGAAGTTGATTCTCAAAGATTTGTCTATATAAAGTTAGGTCATGTGGTAGCTGGATTCGGGAAGAATCTTATTTTCAAGTTTGACAAAAAGGGACATTTGATTACTTCATTTGTAAAGACAATAAAAGATAGAGATAAAATGGTAATGCATGCTAAGAATTCTATTACAACATGCCTGGACAAGGACAATTATATTTACGTCTCCCACGATTTTGACTACAGGATAGACAAATACGATACAAAAGGTAATTTAATCTTGGAGTTTGACAGAAAACTTTCGTATTCAATACCCACTCCGACTGTTACAAGAACAAAAGAATCAGTTGGTGTTTTAACACCTCATACAGTCAATTCTATTGCCTGTGATAATCAGGGTTTGATTTACGTATTGCTTGCAGGAAAAGATAAGGAATACATGAAAGAAAACGGCAATTTAATAATAGATGTGTTCAACAGTGAAGGCAAGTATCTCACAAAGATACCGCTGGGAAGGAGTCTGATTAACAAAATTTATGTAGATTCAAAGAGAAATCTCTATCTTATAGACACCTGGAATCAGATGAAGGTTTATAAGTACGCTTTAAAGTTTGGGGGGAAAGAATGAGAGTTTTCCTCTGTTTGAATAGAGGAGAGTTATCAAGAACTCTTCTCCTTTATTCTTTGAGTTGTGCATTCTATTTTTCTATAAATCAGGGATACAGTCAAACAAGCGTTAGATCACCGGTTAGCTTACCATCCCTTAATACCTCGATAAAAAAAGGTATAGACTTTTTGAGTAATGCACAGACGGAATGGGGAGAATTTGCTACTTACATGTGGAATAAAAAGAACAAAGAATTTCCTGAATATGTTTCCTCAGTATTTATAACGACATTTGTTGTACACTCCTTGAACTTTGTAGAGCAAAGTAGCATAATAAAAGATATGAAATTTAAAGCAATACAGTTTCTGCAAAAAAACATGGAAGGTGTGGGAACCTGGAGATTCTTTTGCAAAGGTTCAAAAATAGCTCCAGACCTTGATGACACCTGTTGTATTCTTGCCATATTAAAACAAAATAATGTAAATGTGGATATAAAATTATTGGATTTTTTTCTCAAATTTAGAAAACATAAGGATAAACTGTTCTATACGTGGATAGGAATTCCCAATAGAGAAAATGATGTCAGTCCTATTGTAAATGCCAATGTTTTGTGGTTCTATTCATTAATGAATAGAACAAAAAAGATTCCTGAAGTTATTGATTATCTTAACAAAAAAAGTAATTTATTGAGGAAGAAACCATTTAAGTCCATGTGGTACTGTTCTTCAAGTGCTTTTTGTTATATGGTTACCAGAGTGTATGCTGAGGGTAATATTGTAAAATTGCGAAATTCCAATAAATCAATCCAACAATTTTTGTGTTCAACACAAAAGTCTGATGGCAGTTGGGGTAATGAATTGGAAACTGCTTTATCTACTGTTTCTTTGCTTAACATTGGGTATTTCGGTTCCAAAGTAGATAAAGCTGTTCAATTTCTTTTATCGAAACAAGATTCAGTTGAGGGAAGTTGGCCCATTGCTCCATTTTGTAAAGGGCCAGAGAAAGGAGTAAAGTATTTTTTTGGTTCTGAGGAACTTACTACAGCGATATGTTTAGAGGCTTTGGCAAAGTATAAATTGATGAGGGAAAATAATGGTTAGAAAATACCTCGAAAGATTGATAGAAAGATTGGAAAACGTTAAATGGAATTTGCCAACAGCAGCAGCATGGATAATGACTCTGGGATTTGTACGAGGGCTTTTAGAACTTACTTTATTTAATTACGCTGGGGATGAAATGTTCTCAGAAGATTATTTAACTCACCGTTCTGAACTCTTTTTCCCTACTTTTTATTTTGCTGTATTTCTAACAGGAGTAATTATCATAAAACTATTTACTGGGAAAAAGATAGAAAAAGTTATTAATATTTCTCTTCCTTTTTATTCTTTAATAATTTTGCCCCCTCTTTTAGATCGTCTTTTGGGTAATACAACTCATTATTATTATATGACTAACTATGCCACTATACCTCAGACAATTGCTAAGTTTCCAGGGTTTGCCGCAGTTGTGATCTATATAATAGTTATATTGATCGGAACATATGTTTTCATTTCTTCGGGGATATTTAAAAGTCTGCTATCGGTGATTTCGGTGTTTAGTCTTTATCTTATCTATGCTACTACTTTTCCTATTAAGGTAGCAAATTTATTATCCAGATTTTCTTCCTATCTTCCATTGAGGTTACAGGAACAATTTGAAAGAGAAACCTCTATCGAAGCAGTTATATATCTTACTATTGCATTGTTTGCTTTGTTAGTAACTTATTGGATATATGACCATAAAGGATTTAAACAAACCATTAAATCTCATTTTCGAGCTTTTAGAATGGGTCACTATTCACTAATGGTAATCTGGGGCTATTCACTGATTGGTAATTTCCAGCCGCTGAGGTTATTTTTACTTTTTTCCACACTAATAGTTGTGGCTCTTGCCTGGCAGTTCGCAGTATTGATTAACGATTTATATGATAAGGAAATTGATCTGGTTTCAAATTCTCATCGAGGACTTTCTACCAGCCCTCTAAATGAAAAGAGAGTAAAAGAATTTGCTTTAGTCTGTGCAGTTCTTTCTCTTTATATTGCCTTTTATATCTCAGGGAATATTTTTAACATTATTTTAATCCTATTAGCTCTCAGTTACTTTTACAGTGCTCCTCCTATCCAACTCCGAAAGTATCTTCTTTCCCCAGTTATTATTGGTTTATCTTCCTTTCTGGCTTTTTTATGCGGTTTTCTTTCTCAAGTTGCCAGATATAGTTTAAATAGGAATGCGCTCATTACTGGGGCTGGAATAGCCGTTGGAATGACGCTCGGCACTACATTAATAGACTTGAAAGATATAGATGGAGATAAAAAGTTAGGGGTGAAAAGTATCCCAGTAATCTTCGGGCCAAAAAAGTCAAGAAAAATAGTAGCTTTTCTGGTAGCTATGGGTTATATCATTACTGCCAGTGTCCTTTTCTGGATTACACAAAATCGACTTTTTGTCCTTGTGATTTTACCTATTGTTTCAATGAGTTATTTATTATTGAAGTTTGTTAACAATAAAAAACATTGGATAAAGATATTTGCTGTCCATTACAGTGCTATCATCAGTGCTATACTTTTTCAGTTTATTAAGATATAATCTCTATTCATAAGATAAAATTTCTACATTTTTAAGATTCTTTCTTAAGACTGCCATTTTAATCTCAGCCAGTTCTAAACTGTTAGCAGTAAGGTCACTTTCAGTAAATTTGATATGTGTTGCATCAATATTGCACTGATTTAAAGTAGGATCCATCGCAACCCAATTCCCCACAAATACTTCAACCCAGCTATGATACCAAAAACCGCCTTTGGCATAGACGATACCAAAACAAATTTTAGAAGGAATCCCCAGACTTCGGGTAAAGGCACATAATAACACAGCATGTTCAGTACAATCACCCATTCCCATATCAAGAACTTCTCTAGCACTGGCAAAAAGGAAACTTTGATTAGCTTGGATATTCTGAGAAACCCACTGGTTTAAATAAATAGCTGTTTCCCATGCATTCTTTATCTTACCGGCTATTTGATTTGCAGTAGATATTATTTCAGGATCATTTGATTGAACATATAGTGTTTTTTGCAAATACTTAGAGAGACTCTTGTGTAAGATAGGTCTTTGAACAGACTCTTTTGGCTTGAATTTAGCCTGATTAATTTCTAGAGATATAAATTTCTTTCCAATTTTTTTTATTTTTTGCCTTTGATTAGAAATTAGGTTAAGAGTAAATCTTTGCTTAAAATTTAGTCGTATATAAAGTTTCTTAATTCTATCTGGTTCTTCAATTTTACCTTTTGAAGTAATAACACTAGATCTAAGAATCTCAACAAGCTCAATATTTTTCAGAGCTTCTTTTCTTGGAACCAAAACAGTAGTCAGATCAGTAAGAGGAGAAAAAGATTTATAGAGGAGGCCTTTTTTATCTACCCAAGCATAGTAATTCAGAGAGTTGTTATTGTAAGTATAGGTAATTTTGAGTTTATATGTGTTAATTCTTTGATTTCCAAAAATAATTTCTTCTTTCCCTTGAACTATCAGAGTAGTCATAACTACCTTTTCCAACCGTGGGAGGAAAGTTTCAAATTGGTATATTTTACCTATTTTAAGCTTCTTATTTGAAATATTCTTCCCTATGGCAGATGGAAATATTACGTTTTTTCTTAATCTAATTTTTGTGATACTTTTCTTTTTACCCAATGTTTTTGTAATGTTTATTTTGTTACCAGAAATCTCACCCTTGATAGTAAATATTTGTTGTGATTCCGTCTGTATAAATTCAAACCTTACAGGCTGCAAAGCCTCAGTTTCATAATATATTGTTTTTTCAGAAACTTTGACAGGCTTACCCATTCTTTTCAGTTTTATTTCTGTGTACATTTCTGTTACTTTCAAAATTCCTGTTCTGCCCTTTATTGTATCATTTATAAGATGCTGATACCCGATCTTTGAATTATTCAATAATATAATGTAGTACCATTCTTCAAGAGAATTGTTATTTTCTATTGTATTGTTAAGTGTATAAAAGGAAATATTGATAAAGGGAAAAACCATTAGTATAATAAAAGCAACTAACTTGGGATAGTTGAATCTTCGAATCTTCATAAAGGTTTCTCCTAGTTAGTATAATATTGTTTGTAGTTTTTTTCTTACTCTTATTTTCAACCTCTCAAAACTAACATAAAGCGCAGGGATCACAGTTAGAACCATTGTGGTGGAGGCGATAAGTCCTCCGATGGTTGCTAAAGAAAGCGAATACCAGATATCTTCTGACCCCCCGCTGCTCAGGAAAACCAACGGCAGAAGTCCTCCAATTGTTGTGAATGTTGTCATAAGGATGGGACGGAGTCTGTCAGAGGCTCCTGAGAGTACAGCCTCTACAATTTTTACTCCCTTTCTTCTTAAACGATTAATGTGATCTACTAAAAGGATAGAATCGTTGACAACAATCCCCCCAAGCAAAACCACACCAATATAGGCGGATCTGTCGAACGAACTTCCTGTGAGATAGAAAATTAAAAACACGCCGGATAAAGATAGTGGTACTGTAAAAAGAATAAGAAATGGATGGAGTATGGATTCAAATAAGCCTGCAGTAACGAGAAAAACCAGGAACAGTGAAACTCCAAGAACAAAATAGATCTGTTGTTTTTCCTCTTCTTTTAAAAAGTAATAGGTTGCTCGTTCAACACTGTAGCCAGGTGGAAGATGTGTTGTTTTAATAATAGCATCCACAAGCCTGTTGCCCAGTTTGTATGGGCCTCTGTACTCAAAACTCACCATGCGTTGATACTGCTGGTTTTCCCGCACAATCTGCCCCATGGTTTTTCTTTTTTCAATTCTTGCAACCTCCTTTAACCTGAGAGTTTCACCTGACGGAGTTTTAATCAACAGATTTTTCAAATCATCCATGGAAAAATTCTTATATTCCTGGAACTTGATTTTATATTCTAATTCTCTTCCTCCGAGTCTTATTCGCTGCCATGCAAGGTTTTCCCTGAGATTTGCCTGAACTATTGAAAGGAGACTTGCAGGTGTTATATGAAATCTTTCCAGTTTTTCTCTGTCTATTCTTAAGACAATCTCGTAAACGTCACCACCGTACCACCAGACCGAAGCATTTGTGTTAATGTCTTTTACTCTACTGTATCGTTTTAAACGTCTGCCCAGATCCTCAGCTATTTCTTTTACTTTATTGTAGTTGTAACCGAGTACTTTGATTCTGTACATAGACCCCCCCCCACCCCCTCCTGTGGAAAAACCCTCACCAAATCCCCACACACTCACACTTGCACCCGCAATCTGAGAAGCAGTGTTAATGAGTTTCTCTTTCAGTAAAAAAGGATAAGCGGTTTTTCTCAACGATCTTGGGAAAAGGATTCTTATGTAAGCAAATTCAGGATAAACAAATGTTCCTACTCGCTGGCCTTTTTTTTCTTCCAGTGCGATTTTCTCAAAACGCCGGGCTATTTGGTCAGTTCGTTTTATCTCGGCTCCTTTTGGCATTCCGACATTTACAGAAAGATAGGTACCGCCGTGCCAGTAAAAAATTCGTCCCTTTGTTACGTACTTCTGAAAAAGATAAGTACTTCCTCCGAGAATAAAAAGGGCAAGAAAGATTGTGATTCCCCGATGATTAACAATCCATCTCAGAAAGTCTTGATACCAGCGGACGGGTTTGAAAGCCCTGTCCACTTCTTCCTGCCACTTATTTTTGGAAAATAATTTCACTGTAATAGAAGGTGTTAGGGTAAAAGCGATAACCAGTGATGAGAGAAGAGAAAAGCCGACAGCCAGTGTGAACGGAAGATAGTATATTCTCAATTCTCCGGTGAGATATAGGAAAGGAAGAAAAGCAACCACAGTGGTTAACGTAGAAGCTACGACTGCAAGAATAACTTCCGAAGTCCCTGAGACTGCCGCCTGATTTAATAGCTCTCCTTTTTGATGGTGATGAGAAATGTTTTCCACCACGACAATTGCATTATCCACAAGCATTCCAAAACCAAGAGCAAGTCCAGCCAGTGTGAGGAGATTCAGGCCGATCTTGAATATAACAAAAAGATTCAAAGTAAAAAGAACAGAAAAAAAGATAGTGGAAATAATTATTAGAGGGGCTTTGAAGGTGTGCAGAAAAGCCATGAGTACAAGGAAAATTACAAGTATAGAAAAGAGAGACCTTTCGCCAAGATCAGAAAGGGAGCGGCGGATTTCTCTGCTTTGATCTTGCTCAACAATTAAATCTAAGCCGGGGGGGAGTTTTCTCTGCAGTTCTTTAAGTTTTTTGAAAACCCTGTCGGCAGTTTTTATCGTATTGCTTCCTACTTCTCTTGCAATGTGGAGGACAACAGCAGGATGACCGTCAATGCGTGAGAGACTTCTCGGCCTGCCGTAGGTGTCATGGACCTCAGCAATATCTTTTATGTGGATAACATAACCGTTTTTACTGGTTAAAATTGCATTTTCTATTTCTGAACTCTCTCTTAGTGGAGTATCGACAAAGAGTGTGATTCTTTGTTTCCCAGTACGGAGTGCTCCGATAGATTCACGATAACCAAGATCAAGCAACGTTTGTTCAACTTCACTTAGGGAAATGTTGTAAGCGTTAAGTTTTGTTTTGTTAACCAGTATTTCTATTTCTCTATCCTGACCGCCGATAACCTGTACATCAGCAATTCCTTTGAGGCCCATCAGCGTTGGTTTAATCTTTTCCAGAGCAATGCGCCGGAGTTCCTGAAGTGAATAGGCCCCTGTAAGATGGATAGTGAGGAACTCATCTGTCTGGAATTTTTCTGGAATGTACTTTACAATCTGAGGTGAACTGGTACCGTATGGGAGCTGTTCTCTGATAGCAGAGAGTTTTTCACTGAGTTCCATTGCGGCAAAATTCATGTTGGTACCGCGTATAAATTCCACAGTAACCTTTGACATTCCTTCCTCAGACACAGAACTTACCTTGTGGACATTTGTAACAGTATTTGCCACAGCTTCTATAGGTGAAGTTACAAAAGCTTCTATTGTTTCGGGCGAGGTGTCGTACCAGGAAGTGGTGATGGTGAGTTTGGGGAAATCCACGTCAGGAGTGAGAGCCAGTGGTAGCCGGGAAGCCGAAAAAA
>CAYYPT010000070.1:7989-12982 GCA_964473625.1 uncultured bacterium
ATGAGGCCTCCGATTATTGCGATAGCCAGAGGGCGCTGGAGTTCAGCTCCTGCTCCCAGACCAATGGCTAAGGGGAGAAGTCCCAAAATTGTTGTAACCGATGTCATGACAATTGGACGGAACCTCTTTCTTCCTGCTTCAATTATTGCATCCCTCACAGATTTTCCACTCTGACGTTCCTTGTTTATAAAATCTATTTTTACTATGGCATCGTTAACTGCAATTCCGATTAAAACAACTATTCCAATGAGAGAAATTACATTGAGGGATTGACCTGTAAAGAGAAGTAGCCATGTGGTGCCAATAGCTGCCATTGGTACGGAAAATATAATAACCAGAGGATGAAGAAGCGATTCAAATTGGGCAGCCATAATCATATAGACCAGAGCAATTGCAAGAATACCCGCTGCTATCAAACTTTTGTAAGAAGCGGACATTTCTTCTCTGGCGCCGCCCACTGTAATACGAGTTTCTGGTGGTGTATTTATGAGAGAAAGTTTCTTTTCAATTTTTTGAATGGTTCTCCCAAGGGATTTGCCAGATACATTTGCATACAGTGAAATTGTACGAGCCTGATTTTCCCGATGGATTTCTGTAGGTCCTCTTCTAAGAGACACGTGAACAACCTCTCGTACTGGAACACCGCTTTTTCCGACAGGAATAATGGTGTTGAGGATTTTATTGAGAGTATTCCGCTCCTCGAGTTGCGGACGTACTCTAATATCAATCTTTCTGTCAAATTCCTTAAATTGAGAAGCAATGCTACCACTGAGATTATCCCTTAAAAAATTAGCAATCTGGGTAACAGAAAGTCCGTATTGGCTGGCAGTTTTTCTATCTATAATAATGCGATACTCAGGTCTTCCTTCCTCGTAATCAGTTTTCAAATCAGTAAGCGCTGAAATGGTTTTGCACTGGTTTTTTACCTGCTTTAAAACTCTTTTCATCTCTTCTGTATTTTCACCGATTATTTTAATAATTATGTCGCTCTTTGCAGTTCCAAGAATCTGGCTGAGGACAGTTTCCCCAGAACTGAATGTTACTTTTGCATCCGGGGGTAAAAGGAGGCGGCGTCTCAATTGTTTGATGATTTTGTTTGTACTGAATCCCTTTTTTATCCTTACACGTATTTCTGCTCTGTTAAGTCGTGACTGTTCCAGCTGGGTGCCTGTTTGCTGCTGAATCATACCGATACTGGAAAACACATCACGGATTGCTTTTTCATTAAGAATTTTGCTTTCAATGTTTGTGACAATTTCTTCTGTCCCAATCAGGGAAGTTCCAGGAGGCATTGAGATTTTTATAGAAAATTCTTTTTGATCTACTCCAGGCATTAGTTCTCTGGGGAGATGCAAAGCCACTAAAAGTGTTGCAAGAAAAAGTAAAAAAGTAATCCCTACGGCGATTAATCTGTGATTCAGTGCCCTGATGAGGAAGCGTTCGTATTTTGACATTAAAAAGGAAAGTACTTTATCAAACCACTTAAAAATAGGAATTGTAAGATATCTCAGATAATAGGAAAGAATTCTTCGGAAGTTTTTACACAGTTTAACAAGGTTGTGAAAAGTCCATTTTGCCGCACGAAGAAGCCAGGAAGAAATCATTTTGAATGGAAAGATGATCCAGTAGAAAAAAGGTTTCTGAAAGAAGGAGGATTCTTTAGGTGCTAATAGAGATTTATCCTCTGGTAGATATTGAGAATGCGAACCGAAAAATCGGGAAGTGAGCACAGGCAGTAATGTAAGAGATACAAATAACGAAGCTGTCAATGCAAAAGTTACAGTGAGAGCCTGATCACGAAAAAGCTGACCAGCAACTCCTTTAACGTAGAGAACTGGTAGAAAAACGGCAACAGTTGTGAAGGTAGAAGCAGTAACAGCCATGGCAACCTCTCTGGTTCCGGCTACCGAAGCTTCGAGTATCGGTTTGCCTTCTTCTCTGTGGCGGAAGATGTTTTCCAGAACCACAATTGAGCTGTCAACGAGCATTCCTACTCCCATTGCAAGCCCGCCGAGAGACATAAGGTTTAGACTGACATGGGTAAAATAGAGAAGAATAAAAGTCGCAATAATAGAAATTGGCATTGAAATAGCAATGATTACAGGATTTCTTAATTCATGAAGGAAGAAAAATAAAATAAGAAATGCTAAAATTCCACCAATCAGAATAGCCTGAAGCACATTGGTTATAGCACGGGAAATGAAACTGGCCTGATCAAATGCGATGACAATCGGAACCTCTGGATATTCTTTTTTTAGTTGCGAAATTACTTGCCTTACCCGATGCGATACGCGAACAGTGTTTGAGCCGGCTTCTTTATAAAGAAAAATCCCAATACTTTCAGCACCATTGTAATGGGTAATGTTTTTTCTCTCCTTAAATCCCTCCTGTACAGTTGCAACATCCTTTAAAATAATCGGAGTATTTGTATATTTTATGACAACTTTTTCTATATCCTTGGGTTTCTGAAAAGCCCCCAGTGTACGGAGAGAATATCGATATCGTCCTTTAATGAGAGTCCCCCCAGGGAGATCTATATTAGCAGAACCAATGGCCCGGGAAATATCATTAATGGAAAGCGCCAGCATTTCTAGTTTTTCCTTATCAACTATGACATGAATTTCTTTCTCAAGGCCACCGACAACTTCTGCTAAAGCCACGCCCTGAATCTGTTCCATGCGGCGTTTGAAAACATCTCGGGAGAGTTCTTTCAAAGAAACAAGATCTTTTCCTGAAACTGAAAGAGCCATAATAGGCTGGCTGTTTGGGTCAAGTCGGATAATTGTAGGTTTTCCAGCTTCACGGGGAAGGATTTTGCCCAAACGATCCAGTTTTTCCCTAACATGAAGTGAGGCAAAGTCCATGTTTCTTCCCCAGTTGAATTCGATAGTTACCAGTGAAATGCCTTCTCGTGAAATAGATTGTATTTTCCGAATCCCTGGTACAGTAGCAACGATCTGTTCGATCGGCTTTGTAACAATCCGCTCCACTTCCTCTGGCACAGCGTCAGTGTAAGTTGTTCTGATGGTAAGCTTGGGATAAGAGAGGTCAGGGAGAAGATCTACAGAGAGTTTGCTGAGGGAGACAGCCCCAAGGAGCAAAATCCCCAGATAAAACATGATTACAGCAACAGGCCTTTTTGTTACGATTTCAGCGAGGTGCATTTTGATCTTCCGATTTCTGAAAATTTATTGGTAAGAAGTTAAGATGAGAGTTTTTGTGCATCTTGCGTTACGGTTTTTTTATTTGCTCTTTTCAACCTTTACCGGTGCATCGTGAATCAGCGTGTAATGTCCTTTCGTAATTACAAATTCTCCTGGTTTAAGATTTAGAGTAGAATGGAGAATTTCGACAAAGGATTCATTTTCCAGACCTGTCTTAACGTAGCACCATTTAGCAAGTCCTTTCCTTACAATAAAAACGAGCTTCCGTTCATCCCGGATGAGAATTGCTTCTTTTGGAACCAGAAAACGGCTTTTGTAGATTTTCCCCTCAATCTTTACAAAGCAGTACATACCGGCTTTGATTTTTCTGTTTCTGTTTGGTACCTCTACTGTCACTCTGCAGGTCTTTGTTTCCGAATCCACTATTGGGTTAATAGCGACAACTTTACCAGTGAAAGTCTCTTCCGGGAAAGCAACGAATTTTACTCTAGCCTTTCTTCCAACTTTAATATCTCCTATCTCACTTTCAAGCACGTTGGTTTTTATTCGCACCCGGGATAGATCGACCAGTTTGAAACATGGTTCTCCTGCTGAGATGTGCTGGCCCACAAAAACTTTTTGATCACCGAGAATTCCGGAAAACGGAGCCCGAATTTCTGTGTTGGAAAGGTTAAGACGCGCCTGTTTCTGGGCAATAAGAGCCTGCGTTAGACCACTTCTGTTTGCCAGAATGGTTTCTCGCCTCTTGGATGCAAAGGCTAAAGCGTTTTCATACCAGATTTTTGCCTGCTCTACTTCTTTCTTTTTACATTTTCCCTGCTGGTAGAGAGCTTTTGTTTTTAGATATTCTTCTCTCATTTGCTTAACATAAGGCTGGTTATTCGAAGCATCGGTGTTTGCGACAACAGTTCTTTCTTTCCGCATTCCGAAGTTTGTGAGTTTGTCTACAAAAGCTGCCTGTGCTTTTAGAAGATTATCTTCAGCTTCATCCAGAGCAAGTTGATAGGATCTTGCATCCAGTTTGAGAATAAGATCGCCCTTATGTACAAACGAACCTTCTTCAACGGGCAGTTGTGAAACCTCTCCGCTGATTTTGGGGCAGATTGTTACTTCTCTGAAAGCCTCTGCATTTCCAGTTGCAGAAACATGCATGACAAGATCCCCCACAAAAGCTGGAGATGCCTCGACAGGAACAGGCTGGACTTCAGAGGAAGTTTCGGTTTTGTATTCTTCTACAGGTTTTTTTTCAATTGTTCTTTTTTTCTTGAGCAGTAAAAAAAGAACAACACAGGCAGCAAGGATTACAAGTATTATTAGCCATTTTGAGACTGCTTTTAGGAAAGTACGATTTTTCCTCATATAAATTCCACCAATTTATTATTTTACGAAATATATATTATAGAATACAAAGAAATATGTTAAATTGTTTCATAAATATCAAGTAAAAATTGTGCTTTTTGGAAAAAAATTCTCTACCGGTGCTTAATCCAATCTTTCCAACCGCCAGCATAAAGAGCAATGTTTTTATATCCTATATTTGCTAATTCCCTCGACAGAATTTCAGCAGCAGGGCAATTGGGATCGGAACAGTAAACAATAAGAGGTTTGGTTTCCAATCCGTGTTTATTGTAGAATTCTAATAATCTGTTATTGTTATAAGGAATGTTAATAGCGCCGGGGATGTGCCCTGCATTAAATTGGAACCCCGTTCGGGCATCAATCAAAATAGCACCGCCGTTTTTGATTGTCTTCTCTACATAAGTCCGGTCAACTGTTCTGATGTAACTTGTAACATTTTTAGAATCCTTTTGAAAAGAAGAAAATGGCAG
>CAYYPT010000071.1:0-12876 GCA_964473625.1 uncultured bacterium
GGTTTTTCTCTGATGTTGACTATTGATTAAAAAATAGGTATATTTAAAAACTATGGATAAAAACGATATTAGAAATTTTTGTATTATTGCTCATATTGATCACGGAAAGTCTACTCTGGCAGATCGTCTATTAGAAGCTACCGGGGCTGTTTCACCCAAGGCAATGGTTAATCAGGTATTAGACGATATGGACTTAGAACGAGAACGTGGAATCACTATTAAAGCCCATGCTATTACCATGAATTACAAAGCTTCTGACGGTAAAACCTATCACCTTAACTTAATTGACACACCTGGCCATGTTGATTTCTCTTACGAAGTTTCTAGAAGTTTGGCTGCTTCTGAGGGTGCACTTTTAGTTGTTGATGCTTCTCAGGGAGTTGAAGCTCAGACAGTAAGTAACATTTATCTCGCTCTGGAGAATGATCTAACTATTATCCCTGTTATTAACAAGATTGATCTCCCCAGTGCGCAAATTGAAAAAACAAGGAATGAGATTGTTGAAATTCTCGGTGTAGATGAGAAAGAAATTCTTTTGGTAAGCGCTAAAGAAGGGATTGGGATAGATGAAATCTTTGAAGCAATTGTACAGCGGATTCCTCCTCCCGATGGTCAATCTACAGCTCCTCTCAGAGCACTCGTTTTCGATTCGATTTTTGATTACTATCGTGGTGCAATTACCTACATCAGAGTTGTTGATGGAGAGGTTCATCAGGGAGATCAAATTACTTTTTTCTCAAGTGGTAAAACTTTTGAGGTCGATGAAGTAGGGATCCTCCATCTTAAGCGTTATCCAACGGATCATCTTTCTACCGGGGAAGTTGGTTATCTCATTGCAGGTGTAAAAAGGCTTCAGGATGCAAAAGTCGGAGATACCATTACCTCTGCTGATCATCCTGCATCTCAGCCGCTTCCCGGTTTTCGTGAGCCAAAGCCCATGGTTTTTTCTGGTATGTTTCCTGCTGCTGCAGAAGATCTTGAGGAACTTCGAAATGCACTTGAACGTTTACAACTCAACGATGCAGCTATAACCTTTCAGCCTGAAAACTCAGTTGCACTGGGTTTTGGATTTCGCGTAGGATTTCTTGGACTTCTTCACATGGAAGTGGTTCAGGAACGTTTAGAGCGGGAATACGGCCAGAACCTTGTTACCACTATTCCTAATGTGGAGTATAGAGTAACCAAAAGAGACGGGGAAGTCCTTTTAATTGACAATCCAGCAGAGCTTCCCCCTCCACAATTTATTGCCAAAATTGAGGAGCCTTACATCTCTGCTCATATTATTGTGCCTGGGGAATATGTTGGTAACCTAATGCAGCTTGCACAGGACCGCCGTGGTGTTTATAAAAATACTTCCTATCTTGATGGAGAGAGAGCTAATTTAGAATACGAGTTTCCTCTTTCCGAAATTATTTTTGATTTCTATGATAGGTTAAAAACTCTTTCCAGGGGATATGCTTCCTTTGATTATGAGTTTCTTGCTTTCCGGGAATCAGAACTTGTAAGACTTGATATTCTCATTAATGGTGACCCCGTTGATGCTCTTTCAATGATTGTTCACAGAAGTAAAGCTTATGATTGGGGGAGGAAACTTACTCACAAATTACGAGAGCTCATTCCTCGCCAACTATTTGAAGTTGCAATTCAGGCTGCCATTGGCTCAAAAGTTATCGCGAGGGAAACAGTTAAACCATTGCGCAAAAACGTGACTGCTAAATGCTATGGGGGAGATATTACACGTAAGCGAAAACTGCTAGAGAAACAGCGTGAAGGTAAGAAACGTATGAAACAACTGGGTAAAGTTCAGATACCTCAGGATGCTTTTCTTGCAGTGCTTAAAATACGATGATAAAGCTTCGTTGCAAAGTTGAGGTATGTTAGAGAATGAGATTAAGATAATTTTAGGACAGAAGAGGGCGCTATGAATGAAAAAACTCGTGAAAAAAATGTCAAAAAACCAGTGAAAAAAAGGAACGCCGGGTGGGAATACTGGAAGTCTTTATTAATTGCTATAAGTATTGCCCTGGTAATTCGTGCAGTTGTTGTATATCCATTTAGAATACCTACTGGTTCCATGGAGGATACTCTCTTAGTAGGTGATTTCTTACTTGCTAATAAATTTGTTTACGGTATAAGATCCCCCGATTGGATAGGAATCCCATATACGAAAATCGGATTTAGTATACCTTTTATAAAAACTCCCGGTTTTAGAAAACCCAAACAGGGAGATGTGGTTATTTTTAAATATCCAAGGGATCTATCTCTTAATTATATTAAACGCTGTATTGCTGTTAGCGGAGACACAGTTGAAATCCGCAATAAAGTTACTTTTGTAAATGGTAAGATATTCCCGAACCCTCCTCATTCTAAATTCATTGACTATCGTATTTATCCTAAGGGGTATCAGGAATATAACATTTATCCACCAGGAGCCGGCAATCGAGATAATTACGGTCCGGTACGTGTTCCTGCCCCTGGAGATACTTTTCATTTTACCAATTCTAACAGAAATCGTTGGTTTGAACGTTTTCAGATTATTGTTTACGAGGGGCACAAAATAACAATTTCTTACCGTGGAGAAAAAGTGCGTCTTACAGTAAAGAATCAGAGTCGGTGGCCCACTGCTATAAGAATGTATCCGATAGAAGATTTTGCTATTGATGGGCACCCGCTTAATAAGATTATTTATACTGTGAAATATCGTCATTACTTCATGATGGGTGACAATAGAGACAATAGTCTTGACAGCCGTTACTGGGGTTTTTTACCTGAGCATGATGTGGTAGGAGAGGCATTGATAATTTATTTGTCATGGGACAACGATGTGCCTCTTTATCGCATCTTCCATAAAATTAGGTGGAAAAGAATATTTGAGTTGATCCACTGAACCATGGCCGGAGTTTACATACATTTTCCATTTTGTAAGAGAAAATGTTTATACTGCGATTTCTTCTCCAAGGCGAATCAAGATTTTCTTATTTCTGATTTTTTGAATGCTCTTATAAAAGAAATTAATTTTAGGGCAGAAATATTTTCTCCTGGAGATAAAACTGTAGATACTATTTATTTTGGTGGAGGTACTCCTTCTCTACTTAAACCGGCACAAATTGAGAATGTTCTTAATTCTCTTAGATCAGTATTTTCCCTAAGTAATAAGGCAGAAATAACCGTAGAAGCTAATCCTGGTACTCTTTCTTTTGATTTGCTTTGCGGTTACAGAAAAATTGGAATTAACAGGCTTAGCATTGGAGTGCAGTCTTTCAATAATAAAGAATTGAAATTTCTTGGGAGAATTCATACTGCTGAAGAGGCAGAAGAATTCTTTTTTGAAGCTCAAAAAGTAGGATTTGATGAAATAGGAATTGACCTTATTTACAGCCTTCCGGACCAATCTATAAAATCCTGGGAAAGAAATTTAGATAAAGTTCTTTCCCTAAGGCCGACTCACATTTCCACTTATGCACTGACGTGGAGGAGTGCTACCCCTCTTGGAAAAGCAATTGAGAAGGGAAAGTATCCTTATCCAGATGACGAAACAACTGCTGAGATGTATCTTTTAATATGCAAAATGTTTTCGGAAGCCGGATATGAGCATTACGAAATTTCTAACTTTGCACTCCCTGGCCATCGCTGTCGTCATAACGAAGGATACTGGACGGGAAAGCCTTACCTTGGATTAGGACCATCTGCGCATTCTTATATAAATGGTAGGAGATTCTGGAATATCTCCAGTATACAAAAATATATAGAAATTCTTTCTCAGGATAAACTTCCAGTCTTTGGTGAAGAGAAGTTGAATCCTCGACAAAAATTCATGGAACGTATAGTCCTTGGCCTCAGACGGCGAGAAGGAGTTTCAATAGAAGAGTTAAAAAATAAACGTCAGGAAATTACTAATCTTGTTCAGGCAGGTTTTGCTGTTTTTAAGGATGGATTTTTATCTCTTACGGCAAGAGGTTTCTTGCTGGCAGATGAAATAGCCACGAGGCTGGTTCTTTAGTTTAAAAGTTAAACTTTGGCAAATTTGAGATTAAAGTGGTTGCTCAGGATAAATTTTATCTAATGTTTACTGTCATGTCATTCCCGCATCTTTTAAGCGGGAATCCAGGTAGTGGGGTTGAGGGTGGGTTCCCGACAGACCATTTCGGGAACGACAGGGGGAAAGGGAATGTAGATAATGAAATCAAAGCTTTTGGTATCTTGTCTATACCAAAGATATGAGAGAAAATATAAATTTGCCAAAGCTTAGTTAAAAGTTCAAACTCTTTTCTTCAAAGTCGAAGGAATTAATCTTATTAGTTGGGACCAATACTTATGATTTTGCTATACATTTTTTATATTATTTTTTCCCTCTTTTTATTGTGGAAAGGTTCTGAATGGTTAGTTGAGAGTTCGGTGAGAATTGCTAAACGTGTTGGTATTCCTCAATTAGTCATTGGATTAACTATAGTAGCTTTTGGAACATCTGCTCCAGAATTTGTTGTTACAGTAGGTGCTGCTGTTAAGGGACAGTCAAATATTTCAGTTTCAAATATTATAGGTTCTAATATATTTAATCTTGGTTTTATACTGGGTGGTATAGCTGTTATACACAGTATAGAGTCTTCACGTAAATTGATCCGACGTGATGCATTGGTTCTTTTTGCTACCACTGTTATCGTTCTAATTTTTCTATGGAATGCTCATTTTACCCGCATTGAGGGATTAATTCTTTTTATAGGATTAATTGGTTATAATTTATTCCTTCTTCTGGAAAAAGAGGAAGTGGATGTTAGCATCAAGTATGTTCACTCTAAATTGTTTGATGGTTTAATTCTTATTGGAAGTATTGGGTTTGTGGTTGTCGGCGGATATTTTTTAAGAGTAGGAGCAGTTGGAATTGCAAGAATTATTGGTATTTCTGAATGGGTCATTGGAGCAACTGTTATTGCTGCAGGTACTTCTGCTCCTGAGTTTGCAACCTCACTGGTGGCAAGCCTCAGAGGGCATCATGGAATTTCCGCTGGTAATTTAGTTGGAAGTTGTATATACAATTCCCTGGGTGTTTTGGGATTGGCTGGTTTAATCAGACCGATGACTGTTTCAATAAGTGCACGGGGCACTTCTATAATGTTATTGGTGTTGGTTTTGTTTGCCATAATAGCACTAAGAACAGGATGGAAGGTGTCCAGAAAAGAAGGTATTGTACTTTTTGCTGGAAGCTTATTAATCTGGATTGTTGAGTTTATGTAACTAAATTCCGGCAAATTTCCCGTAACAGTCGATGCCTACGCATGTTACACCGATCATACACAGTCTGAGACTGTGTATGATTTTATAATCCTTGCTACATCATTACTGTTTTATAAAATCCTTACGGATTAACCCCAAATTTTGCATTTGTTCCCCAATCCCCCTTTTGCCAAGAGGAATTGGTTATTGGTATGGATCCAGATGTAACGATTTATGGTGTTACTTTGCTAACTGTTTAATACTTTTCACCAAGTCTTTAATTTCTCTTTCTTTAAGTGCTTTATCTTTTTTAGTAATTCTGCAAACCAAAATATCCCGGCCAGTCCTCTCCAGACGACTCAGGGTTACTTCATAAGATTCTAATATTTCAAGTATTTTCTGAAGCAGGAAAAGACGGTGAGGATAGGATAAACAGAGAAGAGTGGCTTTAGGAAGAATTTCGCCTGATTCGGAACGAATGCCTGTCTGACGATAGAGAACCAGAATAGGTTCATCTTTTTCTTCAATAAGTTTTAACATGTCGAGGGCAATTCTGATGTGGGAGATAATTTCATCTAAGGAGGCACTGACGCGGAAGAAATCCTCAATGCTGTAATATAATTCTCTAATAAGATTTTTGCTAACTCCTTCAATGTGTCTGCGAACAGATTTTAGCCTGGCAGTATCTATGGTTCGCATACCTTCATCAAAGTCTCGAAAGTCTCCCAGGGTGCTGTGAATTGTTTCTCTGATGATTTTATAAATAGCTTCGATATTTTCCACACTGGTAAGAGTTATCCTGACATCCACTATAGAAACTGTGGTTTTTCCAAATATTTTTGGAGGTTTTACTCTAAGTATATGAAAGCCTTTTATAGCTTCGAGCTGATTAACAGTATTTATAACAAGCTTTTTAGCTGTTGGTTGACATGTTGGAATAACCACAATTACCTTGAAATCGATAAAAAGATCAGTAACATGCCCCACACTATGATAGACTTGAGTCTTCCCGGTAGTTTGTGCTTCGCGAACCAGGAGTGGAATAATCGCTCTTGCGTACTGTTCAAATCCTCCAATAGATTCAATCCATTGGGCGCGGTCTCGTCGTTTGTTTAATACCATAGCTGAAAAAGCTTTTTTAAGCCGTTCCTGCTCCAATTCGCTTAATGGATGCCCAAGTGGATCAACAAACTCAATTCTGTAGAGAGAAATTCCCTCCTCTGTTGTGAATTCTCTATTATGTTTTAATTGAAAATTAGGAATAGTAAGTTCGATAGTCTTAAGACAATCTTCTAAATTAAGCATGTGGGCAGGTCCTGCAACAGTGACTCCAGTGAATGTTCCTTCAGTTTTTGTTGTGAAATTAGAAATGTCAAGTTGGATGGTACTGCCTGATTTCTGCAATTTTTTGATAAAAGTATAGTTAGTAATAATCTGGCGGGCAATGTCTTCAATTTTTCTATTTTCAATGTAGTCTCTTGATCTGGCGGCAAAATACTTAACGGCTTCTCCGTTCAGACCAATGATTTGCTCTAAGTCTTTCCCATGATAGGTTTTTTCAATTTGAGCTATTACCTGACTGTAAATTGTTAATTTTCTGATTTCCTCAGAGAGAAGGTAGGTTTTAGCACTGGTGCCCACTGCAGCCTGGTGTATCTTTGAAAGAATTGTTTCTCTCTGGCTGTGAAGTTGATTGTACGAATCATCTCCTTCTGTTTTTATTCCAATTAGTATAATTCCTAGGTTTTCTTTTCGACGAGTTAAATAAAATCCTTTTACAAAATATATGTTCCATCCCATTTCATGGATAATGCCCACGCATGTGTCAAAGAATCCTGGCCAGTCAATACCCAGAATACCGAAAGTAGTTACACAGGGGCCATGTTTAATGTGGCAGGCTTCAGAATTTAATGTGATAATCTTTTCTGTTTTTTTCATATCCCATTCGTATAGAAGTCTGATTATAAGAGCCCGTTGTTCGCTTAGAGGAAAATATTGTTGGGCTGCCTGAATATCTCCAAGGAATTTTTGGATTTCTTCAGGAGAAAGCTTCAGATCATATTTTACAAGCGCTTGCTGTATTTTAGATATTTCTTCACTCATAGTTATATGTTATTATAGGGTGAGGGGTATGTCCAGAATGTTTTAAGCAGATCCAGATAGTCTGAGAGAAGTCTTGTTATAAGAAATTTTTCCTTAACAATTTCTCTTCCTTTTTTCCCCAGTTCTTTTCCCAGTGTAGGATGTTTCAGTATTTCTATGATTTTTTCTGCAAAGCCTTTAATATCATCTGGGTCAAGTAGAAACCCGTTTTTGCCGTCCTCTATCTGAAGCGGGATACCCCCTATATTTGAAGCAACCACTGGTTTTCTTTTCCATAGAGCTTCTGTAACAGTGAGTCCAAAACCTTCTCTTACCGATTTTTGGATAATAACATCTGAAACTCGCTGGAGAATATTAACCAGAAGGTTATTTTCAACAGTGATAAGAATAACGTCTCCTTTCTTAATAAAAGGCTTTGCTTTCTCTTTTACTTTCTCATAAATCTTTAACCCTTCTGGATCATCCATTGCCATACTTCCACAGAGAATCAGTCTGGAGTCCACCTTTTCTTTAACAAGGGCAAATACTTCTAAAACTCCTAGAGGATCTTTCCACTTGTCAAACCTTGATATCTGTGTTATTAAAGGCTTATCAGTTGGGACTCCAAATTTTTTTAGTGTTCTGGGAATGATTCCATCGATAATTTCAATATTTTTGGGAGAAAGTGGATCTATAGCTGGAGGGATTATCCGATGATCTGTAGGAAGATCACTTCTTAAATATAATTTGTTAGAAACAATAACCGTATCGTATCTTAGAAGAAAATTTTTCATAAAGTCCCAGAGATCATGATCGGGATTTGATAAGTCAATGTGGCATCTCCATATCCATGGCTGTTGTTTTTTGTAAAACTTGATAAGCGGGAGAGGCTGAGGATCGTGTACAATAACACAATCGTGATTTATGTGTGTATATATGGAAAAATTCTCATTGGTTTCTGCATAGAGTTTTCTTTTCATTTTAGTAAAATTGAGGCGTTCTCCCTGAAGTGCGTTGTGGAATTTTTTTGTTACTGTGAAAAAATCAGGATTCCCGTGAAGAATGCGCCAGCCTGCGTCGATTCCAATGTCATTCATAAGGGGTACCAGAGTTTGCAGCATTTCTGCTACTCCACCCCCCTGATAGGTTGAATTAATATGTAGTATATGCTTCCCGTAAAGTGTTCTTGCCTTACGATATATAGAGGAGATTATAGTATCACCTACAATGGTTCTGTAATCTTCCAGACTTCGTTTCACTCCTGCCTCCCAAATTAAGCTGTTCTAAAATAGCAAGTACAAAAATAGTGCCATTCATTAATCAGCAAGATACTGCTTATTTTGAAAAAGTCAAGAGAAAAGATTCTACTTTCAAAATTATATTCTTGCAGTAATGGATAGCTTTTTGTAAATTAAAATTTAAGCATGGATAAAAAAGGTATGGAGAAATTTTATAAAGAGATAGAATCGATTCTTTATGGTGTTTCCCACCCGGGGAGATATACAGGGAATGAACTTCATATTGTAAGGAAGGATTCAAAAGATGTAGAAGTAAGTTTTGCCCTGGCTTTTCCCGATGTGTATGAAATTGGTATGTCTCACATCGGAATGGAAATTCTTTATCATATTCTCAACCGTATCGATTGGATTGCAGCGGAGAGAGTTTATTCTCCCTGGGTAGATATGGAAAAGAAAATGAGGGAAAGAGGAATTCCCCTTTTTTCTTTAGAATCAAAAAAACCAATCCGCGATTTTGACGTTCTGGGTATCACTCTTCAATATGAGCTTCAATACACAAATGTACTTAACCTGATTGATCTTGCCGGCATATCATTGTGGAGTAAAGATAGGAAAGAAGCCGAGCCTTTTGTTGTAGTTGGTGGTCCCTGTGCTTTTAACCCTGAGCCTCTTGCTGATTTTGTTGATGTTGTGGTTCTGGGTGATGGAGAAGAAGCGGTCTTGGAACTTGCCCAGGTGGTGAAGCAATCAAAGAAGGAAAAGTGGAGTCGAAAGAAGACTCTCAAACAGTTAGCTCGTTTAGACGGCTTTTACATACCCTCTTTTTATCTGGCAGAGTATGATATAGATGGAAAATTCTTAAAACTTGTGCCGAAAGAACGGGGAGTTCCTACTGTAATAAATGCAAAGATACTTGAAAAACTTTCTCCCGAAAATTATCCATCACATCCTTTAGTTCCATTAATTGAAGTTACTCACGACCGGTTTTCACTGGAAATTATGCGTGGTTGTACCCGTGGTTGTCGCTTTTGTAATGCCGGTATTATTTATCGGCCTGTTAGAGAAAGAAGCGTGGAGGATATTGTAAAAGAGGCAAATGCTGTTATTTACAATACTGGATATGAAGAAATTTCTCTGGTTTCTCTTTCTACTTCTGATTATACAAATCTTATGGAACTCCTATCGCGCCTGAGAGGTACTTTTAGTAATAAAGGAGTTTCAATTTCTTTTCCTTCTCTTCGTGCCGATACTTTTACTCCTGAAATGGCAGATTTCGCAATGGCTCTGAGGCGAAGTGGTTTAACACTGGCACCCGAAGCCGGGACACAGAGACTGCGGGATGTGATTAACAAAAATACATCCGAAGCCGATATTCTAAGAGCAGTGGAAATAGGTTACCAGCGAAATTGGCATCGGATAAAACTCTATTTCATGATTGGTCTTCCTACAGAGACGGAGGAAGATTTAGAAGGTATTGTTAATTTGGTTGGCAAGGTAATAGAAATAGGAAAAAGGTACGGAAAGAGAGATGTACATGTATCTATATCTCCATTTTCTCCCAAGGCGCACACGCCGTTTCAATGGGAAAAACAGAATAGTCTGGAAACAATGGAGAAGAAGCTTTCGTTTTTGAGAAGAAAACTTCATCGAAAGGAAGTAAAACTGAGCTGGAGGGATCCGAAAGTCTCTCGTCTTGAGACATTGCTTGGTCGTGGAGATCGAAAGTTGAATGAGGTGATTTATATTGCATGGAGAAACGGAGCGCGATTTGATGGGTGGTCGGATCAGTTCAACTATGATCGCTGGATGAAAGCTTTTGAAGAAAAGAGTCTTTTACCAGAATATTATGCAGGCGAATTCGATCTTGATAGTCCGCTTGCCTGGGATCACATTAATAAGGGTGTTTCCAAATCTTACCTTCTTCTGGAGAGAAAACGGGCATTCTCTGGAGAAGTTACAGAGGATTGCAGAAGGACAGGATGTAAAGGCTGCGGGTTAATGACACATTCTGTGTGCAGGGAAATAATTTTAAATAAAAGGCCAGAATTACATACTCAAAATTTCAGCAAAATTTCTTATGGTAGAAAAGCTGTCAGGCGTGTTTCGCAACCTGTTGTTAAGAGGAAGATAAGGGTGGGATACAAAAAGAACAATGATATCCGTTTTACATCCCATCTGGATGTGGCGAGAATCTTCATACGTGCTTTGCGAAGAGCCAGTATTCCCGTAGCCATGTCACAGGGATATCATGCCCATCCCAGAATAGCTACAGGACCGCCGTTGCCATTAGGGTATACCAGTCGGGCAGAATATCTGGACATAGAAATAGAGGACCGCATACCCCAGAATTTTGAGGAAATAATTAATCGCCATCTTCCAGCCGGACTCGAAGTTTTTGACTCTAAAATATATTTTGGTAATATTTCCTCCCTGAATAGTTCTATTAACTTAGCTTCTTATCTGGTTGAGTTGAAAAATTTTCAGAACATAGAAGAAGTTTCTGGATGGATAGATGAGTTTTTAAAAAAGAATTCTTATCAGATAGTTCGTACAAAGAGAGGAATGGAGAAAAAAGTGGATATTCGTCCTTATGTTGCAGAGGTGAGGACAGATGATGAAGGTATAAAGTTGTTAATCCGTCTGGACCAGAGTGGCACGGCAAAAGTTGAGGAAGTAATGCACGCTATTTTACCGCCTTACGAGGAACTTCCTGAACCCATTAGAATAGAACGGACCGGGCTTTACATAGAAAAACAGGGTGTAAGATTAACGCCCCTTGAGGTTATTGATTGAATTTTCAATTAAGAAAGGATTTTAATGAAGAAGGAGATTGTTATTAATGTTTCTTCCAGTGAAACGAGAATAGCTATTCTTGAGGATGGAACATTGGTTGAACTCTACGTAGAGAGACCTGAGAATGAACGGATGGTCGGGGATATTTATAAGGGGAAAATAGAAAATGTTGTTGAAGCTGTACAAGCAGCTTTTGTGGATATTGGTCTGGAACAGAATGGTTTTCTTTCTTTTGCTGATATTGGAGAAGAATACAGTGCCATTGCAGAAAGAGTGGATGATTCTGAAAAACGATCAAAGAGAGCAGCTAAGAGAAAAATTACCCAGAAGAAAATTTCTCTTAAACCAGGACAGGCAATACTGGTTCAGGTAACAAAGGAGCCCATAGGAAGTAAAGGAGCACGACTTACTTCATCAATTTCTTTGCCAGGTCGTTTTCTTGTGCTTGTTCCGCACGACAAAACAATAGGGGTTTCCAGGAAAATTTCTAATGCTAAAGAGAGAAGTCGTCTTCGATTGTTGGCAAAGAGTCTTCAGCCCGATGGATTCGGTTTAATTATACGTACAGTAGCAGTAGGCAAGGACGTACAAACCATTAAATCTGATCTGGAAAATCTTTTAAAAATCTGGAAAAGAATCGAAGAAAAGAGTAAAACTACAAAAGCTCCTGTTCTTATTCATAAAGATATGGGTATGACTTCCAGCGTGATTCGTGATCTTTTTTCTCCAGACATTAATCGTCTTGTTGTTGATTCCAGAAAGCTCTTTAGAGAGATCAAAAAATATCTCAAGGAAGTATCCCCAGGACTTTTGCCAAAGTTGGAGCTCTACAAGGAAAAGATTCCGATTTTTGATAAATTTGAGATTGAAGAAGAAATCGAGAAAAGTTTTTCAAGGAAGATATGGATGAAAAGTGGCGGACACATCATTTTTGATCAAACAGAAGCTATGATGGTGGTAGATGTGAATAGTGGTCGATCCATTAGTGAAAAAGATCATGAACTCAATGCGCTGAAAATTGATCTGGAAGCTGCGCGCACAATAGCACATCAGCTCAGATTACGTGATATTGGGGGGATTGTTGTTATTGATTTTATTGATCTTGCTTCAGAGGCCAATAGAAAGAAAGTAGTTTCTGAATTAAAGAAAAGGCTTAAAAAAGACCGAGCAGCATTTGACATTCTTCCTATGAGTGATTTTGGACTTGTTGAACTTACCAGAGAGCGTGTTCGTCCCAGTCTTTTGTATAGATATAGTGAACCATGTCCCCGTTGTAACGGGTTAGGACGGATTCCGGCTAAAAGCGCTGTAGTTACAAAGATAGAACGGAGAATACAACAGATTAAATCCGCTACCGGAGCAAGGCGATTTGTATTGAGAGTTTATCCAGATATGGTATCATATCTTTCAAAAGGGTTAAATAGTCGTGTTCACCGTATTATGCGCAAGTTCTTTGTTACAATAAAGCTTGTGCCGGATGAAAATCTTGGAGATGAAGAGTTTGTTTTGACTGCTCGAAAGGATACAGAAAAATTATGAAAATTATTTTTTT
>CAYYPT010000072.1:0-3044 GCA_964473625.1 uncultured bacterium
TTAAATGAAATTTATTCTGAGTAACCGCCCTGATCTCAAATTTGCCAAAGTTTAGATAATAAAAAAAGGAAAATTGTTGAGTATAACTTATAAACTAAACTTTAGTAAAAATGTAAAATCACCTCTGAATTCCAAATATACCTGCTTTAGTATTCTCATTCTATCTTTGGGTCTATTTACATGTAGCATTATTGCAATGTTACTGTATTTTTGTATTTCTTTTTAATTGCATTAAGAACTGCCTCTTTTACAAGATCGTTATAAACAGGAATGAATTGCACTGGTATCCCCTCAATTACAATATATTCTTTTACTGTATTACAACCTTTATCTTTAAGCCATTCATACAAAGGAGAAAGAGAAACTAAATATCTATTATCTTCAGGTAATATAATAAAAATATCTAAATCAAAAGTTGCTATAGGCTCAATATAAAAGAGAACAGCAATGCCACCTCCAATGGCATACTTCTCAATTAATCCTTTTTTCTTGCATCTGATTAATGACGGACAATGTTCTTTCCATAAATTATATTTTCTCCTAAAAAAATCAACTTACTTTGAGTTCGGAAACGGAAAAAACAAAAATCACCCTGTAATCCCCCTTTTAAGAAAGGGGGATATCTTTGCAGATCTTGCATATCCAAAACTATTTCAATGAATCAAAACCATCTTCCTGCTCAAAATCCTGTTCCCCGCAATTAATCTGTAAATGTAAATTCCTGAAGCAATGCTGTTTCCATTTTCATCTTTTCCATCCCAGCTTGCTTTAAATCTGCCAGAGCCTTCATTTTTTTGAACAATGGAACGAACCTTCTGCCCATGCAAATTATAGATTACCAGTGAAACCTTTCTGCCTGCTCCTTCAGGGACAGTATACTCAATAACAGTAGTTCCATTAAAAGGATTAGGATAATTTTGAGAAAGAAAAAAAGTTCTCGGAGATCCGATTTTATTTTCTTCCACTGAGGTAATCAGACGAACCCCCCCAAGACCATCAAGCTTTCCGAAACCCCAATCTTTGTTCCAGAGAGAGTATCCCGTCATATCATCCTTTCTGGCTGAGCGAATAAACTTATCTCTTATTTCAGAAACATCTAACTCAGGATCTGCCTGAAACATAAGAGCGATCACACCTGTAACATGAGGCGCTGCCATGCTTGTACCGCTCATCGCCCAATGTACACTGTCAGTAGCAACATAATTAAACGGAGGATTCTTAACATCGCTTGAAAGGGAAGAAAGAATGTACTCCCCTGGTGCAGCAATTTCGGGCTTCTGACGGCCATCCCGTGTTGGCCCGGGACTGGAAGATTCAGAAAGTGATCCGGCTACAAGTTCTGGATCAGGACAATATGGATCAGACTCCAAACTCGGCCACTCTCTCCGTGAAACGTAGGAACCAACTGTAATAGCACGATGGGCATTCCCTGGCTCTGCCAGTAGTGTGGATGTGTCAACTTCACTTGTAATGGAATCGCCCATTGAAGAATCGTAAAGCCATCCGTCAAAACGGCCGGAATGAGGAGTGAAAAAAAGAAGTTTCCAGGTACCAACAGCTAAGTTGTCGATGAGAGTCCCATTTGAATAATCGTCCGAAATGCTGATTGCCATTTCCATATCTTCGTTGGAATACGAACCAACAGCCACAGATATCATGCCTTCATCTGTTTTGTATGTTTTGTAATTGTTGTTCTCTCCTCCTTGAACAGGACCGCATCGACGGCCGTTCGGTGTAACTACAATAAGCGACAGATCCGTATATGAGTTATACCAGACATCAAACCATACGTGATCTTCTTCACCAGGATTATTAGAGCCAATAGAGAACTCAACAGCCATTGTATCAGAAGAATTTGAGGAAAAATCTCCTCGAAAATGTATTTGACTGCTGCGATCGTTACCAGCAGCCACAACAACAGCTCTGCCACTTTCTGAAAGAAGATTATCAACCCCTTGTTCAAAGAGACTGGTTCCGTTATGGGGACCTCTCTGTGTTCCAAGGCTGATATTGACAACAGCGGGTTTCCCCAGCTCTTCTGCTCTCTTGAAAATATAATTAATGCCGTCAAGAATTCTGGTATTGGGGATAGCTCCACTGTTTTCACCTTTCACAACAATAAGATCGGCTTTCGGTGCTACACCAACGTAAACACCCGGTGGTTTTCCATTACCAGTTGCCCGACCGTTTCCTGCTGCAATTCCAGCAACATGTGTTCCGTGACCGTATGTGTCTTTTTCACGAACATAACCTGCTGCAGTACCGTGGATCTCATTGTTAATTTCCTGCTGAGTATATTCTGTACCGTATCCAAATCCTTCTGGATGTGGCCCCAGAATATCAGTTTGGTCCCAGAGATAGAGAATTCTGGAAGTACCATCCGGTGAAATAAAATCAGGATTGGCCCAATCAATGCCGTAATCGTAAATACCAACAATAACTCCTTCACCCCGATATTCGGTACCGAGAACACCACTCCAGAGAGAATCAACCCCAATCTCAGGAACACTCACATCTAAAAAGGGTTTGCAGGGAGATGCGGCTTCTATATAGAGAACCGAAGAAAGTTTTGCAATAGATTCTACCATAGAAAGAGGAAGAGAAGCAGTAACAATATTCCCGGCAATCGTTCTTATTTCAACTCCTTTCTTTCTCAGAGCTTCAGAATCAGTGGTTTTGATAAATACTTCGACAATTGTTTGACTGCCTATTTTTTTCAAAATAGGAGAAGAGACAAAAATATTTTCTCTGGATAAAATCATATTTATCAAAAAAGGATCAATTTGGGAAGTTACAGAATTCTCCCGGCAAACTCCACCTTTTGAAAAAAGGACAGAGACTATCGCTAAAATTGTGATAATTTTAATTGCTGTTGATTTTTTCTTTTCCATTACTGCGGTCCGAATCATGATTCCCCGGATCGTTCCAGAGATAAACGAGTGGTCTCTGGAACGATCTCTCAGGGATGCCATCTCTTCAAGAGATAGCATCCCTACCTTAGATAAAGATTTAAGGCATAAGCCTTTTATTCCTTTCTTGAATTT
>CAYYPT010000072.1:3144-8722 GCA_964473625.1 uncultured bacterium
TCCCTACCTTAGATAAAGATTTAAGGCATAAGCCTTTTATTCCTTTCTTGAATTTCACCCCCCCCCAGATTCTTCGTCCGCTCACGGCGGACTCAGAAAGACAACATCCGAATGTATAATCCTAACCTCCGCTACAGCAAAGATTTGTAAGAGATATTTAAGGCAATTTTAATATAACCATAAAAAATACAGATTCTTCCTTAATGAAATCCGGAGCCCAAACGCCGTTAGGCGTAACATGTTTATAGTCCAGAAAAAAACCACACACCGATAAACGCCGTAGGCGTGATATGTTATCTTTCACCTCAAATTCATCACATTATCCAGAGGATTTACATCAGGCACGTAATCATCCCCTAAGCGAATCATTTTGATTTTTTTATTTGTCTTGATTGGTATTGTTAAATAATCTAAACCATTCTTCCAGACATCTATGGTTTTTTCGACCTTATACTTACTGCCATCCTGATAGACAATTTCCAACCTGACTGGAACCGGAAGTTTTCCTTTCTTTCTAATAAAAACTTTATAAATAATGCCCGACTTTTTTACACCTGAAATTGCCAGATCAGGATAACCAGAGTTAAAGAACCACGATTCCCAGAACCAGTTCAGATTCCTTCCTGTAACCCTATTCATAAGAAAAAAGAAATCATACGGAGTGGGATGCTTATGTTTCCACGTCTCTATATACGCTCTCAGTGTCCTGCGAAACAGCCTGTCTCCAAGCATTTCTTTTAAATAATAAAGAGCCAATGCAGGTTTTGTGTAACTGGCAAAATAGTAAATTCTTCCCTTCATCTGTGTGGCAAGGCTCATAGTTGGCAGATTTCTCTCTGTGTTTGCCCATTGGGATATTGTTCGGGCATACCTGGTGAGACGGTTTAATGACGGCTCCAGCTTCTTCTGCAATTTATAAGGAATCATAGAAGCAAACGCCTCGTCCATCCATGCATATCTTGTTTCATTGGTGAGGACATAAAATGGAAAATAACTATGTGTAATTTCATGTGCTGTTACATCAACTGTTCTTCCCCGCCTCTTTGAAGATGGATTGTTAACCACCATGGGATATTCCATTCCACTGGTTCCATTCGTACCATTGAATACAGTCATTGAAGGATAGGGGAATGGAACTCCGGGCAAATCATTTGATAAATAATAGATTGCTTTCCGTGCCAACTGATCCACCTCTTTAAAATCCTCTGCACTGATGGGATAAACAGCTTGCACCAGAACCCTGCGATTTTCAAGAGAATCAACAACCATGCTGGAAGCATCCCACAAGAAATGGTTGCTCACAGCAAAACAAAAATCGGGTACCTTTGTAGCACAATAGTGCCACAGAGAGGTTTTGGAAATTTTTATGGCTGTTTCCAGATCGTGAGGTTTTACTATATGTATAACTTCATTGGACTGAAACGCCTTTTTATATCTTGTTAAAAACGGCTTTGTTAGAACCTCTTCTGGATTCTGCAAAACACCTGTACCCCACACTAAATAACCTTGAGGAACGTTTATATAAACATCATAATTCCCAATATTGTGATAAAATTCCTGCCCGCCTGTATGGTTCAGCAAATCCCATCCGTATATATCATCATAAACTGCTACTTCAGGATACCACTGGCCAATAAAATAGGTAGACTTATCTTTACCCCCCATTCTCAAATTTGTAAAGACCGGAATCTGGAATTTCCATCTAACATGAATTTTTATCGAATCTCCAGGAAGAAAAGAATTCTTTAACTCAACGATAAGATGTGTACCGGTTCTCCGAGTTTTTGTTATTTTCTGTCGGGATGATACTATTTTCAATAAAAAAATATTTACTCCATCATGAACATCATCTGGAGAAACATAAACATCGCGCGCACTGCCTTTTTTGTATATATCCTGGAATATTTGAAGAACTATTTCCCCGAGCGTATCAGGACTGTTGTTGAAATAGGTAATCGTTTCCTCCCCTTTGACCAATCTTTTAGAGGGAAATATCTGAGCTTTGATCCTATAATTGGCTGTATTTTGCCAGTAATTAATACCTGGCCTGCCGTCGTACGATCGTGTTTGCTTTTGATACGCCTGCAAAATAGCTTTCGGAATAAAAAGCTCACTCTCCTGCGAATAAGCTCGAAGGAAGCCAAATACCACCAAAGCCACAATTCCCAACCTGGGTATTTCTTTCATCTTGACAGACACCTCCTTTCTCATTACCTCCATTTCCTTTTCCCTGTCGTTCCCGAAATGTTCTGTCGGGAACCCACCCTTACAACCACCCACCTGGATTCCCGCTTAAAACATGCGGGAATGACAGTATTAATTATTATAACTATCGATGTAGTTTACCATGAGCTTGTCGAGGGATACAGCATGAGAAAAACCTTTAAATGAAATTTATTCTGAGTGACCGCCCTGATCTCAAATTTGCCAAAGTTTAGTTTCTAGTTTATGTTTTTAAAAAACCCTTCTGCTCTCTTGGATGAAACGTCTGTATTACTTCTTTCAAATATTCTCGATCAAGATGTGTGTATATCTGAGTTGTGGAAATATCAACGTGACCGAGCATTTCCTGAACAGACCGCAGGTCAGCTCCTCCTTCTAAAAGATGAGTAGCAAAAGAGTGCCTCAACGTGTGGGGACTAACATTTTTCTGAATCCCTGCCTTGCGAACGTATTCTTTCAGAATCTTCCACACAGCTACGCGTGTTAATGGACGACCCCGCATGCTGAGAAAAAGTACATCTCCACCGAATTTCTTCCTGGCAAGAGACGGTCGAACTTCCCTGCGGTAGAGCTTTACAAAATTAACGGCCACGTCCCCAACAGGCACTATTCTTTCCTTTGAACCCTTTCCAAAAACTCTGACAAAACCCTCCCCTTCCATGAGGTCTGATTGGGTCAATCCTATCAACTCTGATACTCTAATTCCTGTAGCATAGAGGAATTCAAGCATTGCCCGGTCCCGGATCCCTTTTGGGTCTGAAAGATCAATCTGATCTAAAAGGGCCTCCACTTCTTGTATTTCAAGAACAACTGGAAGTTTCCTTTCCTTCTTAGGAATCTCTACATTTTCTGCTGGGTCTTTCTCCACGACCTCTTCCATCAAAAGGTAACGATAAAACATTCTTATAGAAGTAATATTTCTTACAATAGTAGAACTGGCTACTCCTAACTCACTCATAAGAACAATAAAACTTCTTACATCTTCTGTCCCACTCTGAGAAATATCTCTTATGCCATGATCATGAAGAAAAGAAAGGTAGTGCCGAAGGTCATTTCTGTAAGCTAAGTAAGTATTATTAGAAAGCCCCTTATCAAGCAAAACGTAGTTAAGAAATCGAGTAAGAAGCGATTCGAATGTAGGATTCATTTCAGACAAGGAAAGGATTTCTCTTTCGTTCATGTCCAATTGTTGTAGACGCACCGTGTCCAGGATAAACAACTGTATTATCATCGAGAACCATTAATTTCTTATGAATAGATTCAAGAAGAAGTGTATTTGAAGCTCCTGGAAAATCGGAGCGTCCTATACTGTTCCTGAAAAGGGTATCTCCAACAATGGCAAAATCATTACCGAGAAAACTCACACTTCCGGGAGAATGACCTGGTGTATGGATAACATTAAGTTCAGCATCGCCTATTCTTATTTTTTTACCATCTTCCAGAAAACTATGCGGGGCTACTACGCAGACAAAAGGCGAATCCAAATACGAAGAAAAATTTTTATCAGGATCTTCCAGCATTTCTGCATCTGCCGCATGAATTAGGAGTTCTGCTCCCGCCTTTTCATACAAAGCGTTAACTCCTCCTATGTGATCAAAATGACCATGAGTGAGGAGTATCTTTTTTAGGCTCCATCCATTATCTTTAAAAATATCCCAGATTTTTTCACCATCGGCACCAGGATCCACCACCACTCCAATCCTGGATTTCTCTTCTACCAGTATATAACAGTTAGTTTCAAGCGGGCCAAGTTCTAACTTGATGATATTTAAAAAGCTTTCCATCCTATCCTTTTTTTCTACCAGGGCAAACTTTGACACAAATACCACAAATATGAGCACCTATTCCACGTTGTTTTGAAAAAATAGTGAGAAGATTAAAACATTTATCAAAATCATACTCAGCAGGGGTCTGCCCTAACGCACCAACAGGACAGGCATCAATACACTTTGTACAACTACCACATCCAAACTCAACAGGCTTATCAACCTTCAAAGGGAAATCTGTTAGAATTGAAACCAAACGAAACTGTGAACCATATTCCTCATTAACAAGAAGGTTGTTTTTCCCTCGCCAGCCAAGTCCTGCTGCTTCTCCCAGCATCCGATGAGAAATATGACCTCTTTGTTTTTCCCAATCAACAACCTGAGAAGCAGGAACGGGAAGTGCTCTGTATCCTTTTTCAATAATGTGTTCTGTAAGAATAAAAGCTATTTTATCAAGAAGATTATTTGCTTGCCGGTAATGCCATTTATAGAGCAAAGTAGGATGATTCTTTATCCCATCAAGAACAGCTCTGGAAAGAACAACACCTACGGAAACTCCAAACTTCAATCCATTAAGCTCAGCGGGAGACAATAAAAAATATTTCTTTAGAGGTTCTATTCCTGCCACTCCAAAAAGTCTTGCACCATGATCAAAAGCAAGCTTCCTCAACCATTCATAGTTTTCCTTTTCAACAGCCATAGTTTTTACAATTTCTTTTCTGGTAAAATATGTTCCACTAAAGACAGAGCAATACCAGAGAGCATTACCTCCGGCCCCAATTTGGTAAAATCTCCTGAGAGTAAACTGGAATCCAAATTAGCATATAATGAACAGGCAGCTCCCTTTTCTATAATAAGGCCTGAAAGTCTTCCCTCATATTCACCCACAAAGGTCACCTCTCCTAACATCTCACTCACTACATATCCAGAGCAAAAATGAAGCTGCAAATGGGCTGAAGCTGTATAAACTGAAATCAGGTTTCCCCTTTTTTTGCCTATTGGAATATCAGAATAAATTTCAAGAGCAAGCTTGCGCCCTTCCTTTTTGTTGTCCAGAAGAAAACGGTAGCAGTGATTTTCTATAGTGAAATCTACTCCCAAAACAGAAGCTATTTGTTTAAAATCTTCTTTTGTAAATCGAAAAGCCATTTTTTCACCTCAAAAGCCAAAGAAGAATCTGCATCACCAATCCAGTTCCCAAAGGAATTGTTAAATTGTCATCAATTCCTTTGACAAAAACATCAATAAAAAAAGCAACAGCAACCCCAACTGAACCTACTATAAAATTGTTCCTTAAAAAAATAAAAGCAATAATAACTGCTGTCAAAAGAAAAGCAGCGCATCCTTCTATTGTTTTATCGCGATAAAAAAAATGTTTTCCCCAGACTCTTCCTACTACTGCTCCAAAAGCATCAGAGACTACAAGAAAAAAAAGTGCTACTATTGCAATCTGTTTATTAAAAAGTAAAATAGTCAAGAAAGACCCCAGAAGCAGATATGTTGAACCTGTCAGACTGGACCATTCATGTTTTCTTAAAAGATTGCCGAGGAAATGGGGGTTGATGAAAATCTGTTAAAGCAGTCACAGA
>CAYYPT010000072.1:8732-12846 GCA_964473625.1 uncultured bacterium
AAAAATGGTGTGAAAAAGCATGCCATTTAAAGCGTCCAATCTCAACTCCAACTGCCGTCAGAATTAAAATAGCAAGAACTATTAACATAATCTTTCTGGCCAAAATCAAATACCCAACAGGAATGGTAAGGGCAAAAAGATGTATTCCTTTTCTTATAATCTCGTTATTAACGGTTATTGTTTCTATACGATTTGTCAAAATTCAGACCCCAAATTAAAACCATTGAAAGAATAAACAAAAGACACTATAAATTATTTCCTTTCTTTCTCCACCTCATTTCGAATAGCCATAAGAGCTGAAGCAGGATCATCAGCACGAAAGATAGCAGAGCCAATAACCAATATATCTGCTCCGGCATTAACAACCTGAGGTGCAGTTCTTAAATTAATTCCTCCATCAACCTCAATAAACGAAGGACGAGGCAAAGAAGCTATCATATCTTTCAGAGCAGTAATTTTTTTTAGAAGTTCGGGAAGGAAAGATTGTCCCCCAAACCCGGGGTGAACTGTCATAATCAAAATTCGTTCAAATCGATTAAGAACATTTTCTATAACTTCTATACCTGTCTCAGGATTTAAGGCCACACCAGCCTTAAGCCCAAGATCATGTATTTTATCCGCTAAAAAGGAAAGATCCTTGCCAGTTTCTGGATGTACAACAATCCCCTCAACACCACAATCCTTAAAAACCTCAAGATATTTATCAGGTTCCTCGATCATAAGATGCGCCCAAAAAGGAAGATCTGTTACTTTTCTGATCGAGCATACAACAACCGGACCAAAAGAAATATTAGGAACAAAATGGCCGTCCATAACATCTAAATGTATTCCATCAGCACCTGCTTTCTCTACAAGTAAAATTTCTTCCTTCAGACGGGAGAAATCAGCAGAAAGTATAGATGGATATATTGCTATCTTTTTCACTAATCCTCCTCTAATTGACTAACAACAAGATCTATTTCCTGTCCTTGAGACACTTCCTGCCCTGGAGCAATTGCCTGTTCAATCACTGTATCCGGGATAAGCTTATTATTAACTTTGTATGTAATATTTCCTACTTTCAGACCTGCTTTTTCCAATAATATCTTTGCAGTTTTTAAACTTCTTCCAACCACATTAGGAACCAGGAACCTGCCGGGCAAACGTCCAAGACTTACTGTTATATCTACAACTGTTTTCTCTACCACTGTACTATCAGGGGGAATACTTTGATTACATACCACACCACTGGGATAGTAATCATTATATTTGTAAAAAACATCTCCGATTTTCAAACCAGCCTGCCTGATGGCAAAAATAGCATCTCGTTCTGAAGAACCTAAAACCCTGGGAACCTGTATTGATCTCTCTCCTGCGCTTACCGTTACGTAAATCCGACGTCCTTTTTTTACCCTTGAGAAAGGAACGGGATTCTGAGCAATGACAGTTCCAGCTGGATAAGTATCATCAAACTGTTCCTTGTCTTTAATAATCTGGAATCCCTTTTTATTAAGAACTGTTTTTGCCTCTTCAAAGGAAAGTTCAGTCACATCAGGAAGCTCCTCCTCCGCGCCATGATGAGTGTAAAGGGGCATGATGACCCAGTCTGCAAGAAAGATTAAAAAGATCAGCATTAAAATAGTAGAACTCATTCCAAGCAACACTGTTCTGTGTCGATTGAACCATTTTTTCAAAAAATTCATCTATACCTCCCCAAATACAACCCCTGGATAAAGAACATTTCCTCTAAGAAACTCATCTACTTTCATTCTCCTTCTGCCCTCCATCTGGAGTTCCTGAATACGAATCATACCTTTACTGGCTCCTACTACAATCCCTTTTTCAGAAACTTGAACCACTTCACCAGGCCGAAAAGTTCCCTCCAGATGTGTTTTTTCTACAGATGCTTTAAAAATCTTAATCCTTTTACTATCCCAGAAAGTAAAAGCACCTGGAGAAGGAGAAAGACCTCTGATCAGATTAACGATTCTCTCAGCAGGCTGTTTCCAATTTATCCTGCAGTGTTTTGGCAAAATCTTAGGGGCAGGTGTCGGTTCACCCTTCTGAGGAATGGATTTTACTTTACCCAATTCAATGAGATCAAGGCTTCGCAAAAGAAGTTCAGCCCCAATCACAGCAAGACGGTCGTGGAGTTCACCCGCAGTTTCTTGCTCCTTTATATCAACTTCCTCTTGAAGTATAAGATCGCCTGCATCCACGTTTTTTGTAATAAAAAAAGTAGTAACACCTGTCCGTTTCTCCCCATTTATCAGTGCCCATTGGATAGGAGCGGCACCACGGTATTTTGGCAAAAGAGAAGCATGAAGATTAACCGTACCCTTAGGGGGCATTTCATAAATCTCAGGTGGGAGAATGCGAAAACCAACAACTGCAAAGCATTCTCCATTCAACTGCTTCAACTTGGCAAGAAATGCCTGGTCTTTTAAATTCTCAGGTTGTAAAATTGGAATTCCGTGCTGAAGAGCCTCACCTTTTACAGGAGGTGATGCCACACGAAGTCCTCTCCCTTTGGGACGATCCGGTTGAGTTACCACAGCAAGAATTTGGTGTGAACTCATCACCAATCTTCTTAAACTGGGAACAGCAAATTCAGGAGTCCCCATAAAAATAATGCGCATAATTTACTGCTACTCTGATTTCTTCTTTAAAACCTGAGCCACAGAACCCTTTGAAATTTCTATTTTCACATTCTCAGCAATTTTTACAACAAGCAGTCCTTCGTTTTCCTTGATTCCTGCAATAGTTCCTACAATGCCTCCTGCAGTGAGAATTTTATCTCCTTTCTGCAATTTCTCCAGCATTGCTCTGTGTTCTTTTTGCTTTTTGGTCTGGGGTCTTATCATCAACCAATACATAATAACAATGATAAGAAGTAATGGCAAAAAAGCCACCAGAGGATTTCCCCCCTGACTTCCCCCACTTCCTGATGTACCCATTAGTAACGCAATATAATCCACACTATCCTCCTTCTTTTAAGACAACCGATTGTTTTTCATCAACTCTATATTCATTTAAAAAATCTTCCTTCCAACTCTGGAATCTATCCTGAATAATTGCCTCTCTGGCCTCCCGGACCAGTTCCATGTAGAAATAGAGATTGTGAATAGTTGCCAGACGAAGAGCTAAAATTTCTTCGGCTTGGAAAAGGTGACGAATATAAGCCCTGGAAAAATTCTGGCAGGCGTAGCATCCACACTTTTCATCAATAGGTGAAAAGTCACTCTGAAAAGACTGGTTTTTGATAACTAGTTTTCCTCTGCGGGTGTAAACTGTTCCGTTACGTGCATTCCGTGTGGGAATAACACAGTCGAACATATCTACACCAAGTGCAATGGATTCTACAATATCTTCTGGTTTACCAACGCCCATCAAATATCTTGGATGATCTTCCGGAAGCAAATCAGTACAAAGATCAACAGTTTCCAGCATTGCTGTTTTTGGTTCACCCACCGCAAGTCCACCAATTCCGTAACCATCAAAGCCCATTTCTACCAACTGTTCTGTACTACTTTTTCTGATAGAATCATAAGTACTCCCCTGAACAATACCAAAAATAGCCTGATATCCACCAAATTTAGGATCAGCTTGTTTGAATCTTTCCAGAGAACGTTTTGCCCAAACAATAGTCCGTTCATTTGCTCTAAGAGCATCCTCATAGGAACAGGGATAAGGCGAACATTCATCAAGTACCATCATAACATCCGAGCCAAGATTCCTCTGTATATCTATAACTGATTCTGGAGTGAATGTATGATACGAACCATCTATATGTGATTGAAATACAACCCCCTCATCAGTAATCTTTCTGAGATCAGCTAAGCTAAAAACCTGATAACCCCCGCTGTCTGTGAGAATTGGAAACGGCCACCCTGCAAAACTGTGTAGACCTCCTGCTGCACTGATCAGCTGATCCCCTGGCCTGAGGTACAGATGATAAGTATTCCCGAGAATAATCTGTACACCTATCTCTTTGAGCTCACGAGGTGAAACAGTCTTTACTGTTCCCTGTGTACCTACCGGCATAAACACAGGGGTAAGTATATCCCCGTGAGGTGTGGTTAATATACCAGCTCTGGCCTTTGACTTTTTATCAGTTTTCTGGAGTTTGAACATT